>MNXL01000238.1 GCA_001871755.1 Anaerolineae bacterium CG2_30_64_16 | reverse complement strand
CTGACCGAGCCACGGTGGCTCGGTCAGGAGACCGGCCACAGCGAGCGATTCCCCGAAGAATTGAGAAGATACTGTCGCGGGGTAATACTATAGGGGGATTCCTCATGCCTTTCAATGGACCATTCCGTCCCGCATCTGGATCACCTGCTGGGCATAGGCCGCGACCGCGGGATCATGCGTGACCACCAACACGGTCAGATTGCCTTCGCGTTGAGCCCGCGCCAGCAGAGCCATGATCTCCGCGCCGGTGTGGGAATCCAGGTTGCCCGTCGGCTCGTCCGCCAGCACCACGCGTGGGGTGTTCACCAACGCCCGCGCCATGGCCACACGCTGCTGCTCACCACCGGACAGCTCGGTGGGCTTGTGATCCACGCGATCCCCCAGCCCCACCGCGGTCAGCAGATAGCGCGCGCGGCGGTGGCGTTCGGCGCGCGGCACCCGGGCGAACACCATCGGGAACTCCACGTTTTGCAGCGCGGTCATGGTGCTGACCAGGTTGAAGGATTGGAAGACGAAACCGCACAGCCGTTGCCGATAGGCAGCCAGCGCGTTCTCATCGAGCTCTCCGATCTCGCGGCCGGCCACCCGCAGGCCACCGGCCGTGGGCCGATCCAGCCCGCCGACCAGGTTCAGCAGCGTGGACTTGCCGGAGCCGGAAGGCCCCATCACTGCGATGAACGCGCCCTCGAGCACGTCCAGCGTGACCCCCGCCAGCGCGTGGACCTGGCTACGCCCCATCTGGTACGTCTTCCGCAGATCGCGCAGCGCGATCATCGGCTCAGAAGCCACCTGTCAGCCCTCGCGTCAACAAGCCCCCGAAGCCGGTGAGCACCGAAAGCAGCGCATAGCCGGCCACGACCAGTGCGGCCTTGCCGCGCGGTAGCTTGCTCGCCGCCACGCACGCCAGGCCCAGCAGCGCCAGGTACCAGAGCGTGTAAAGATCGACGCGGCCCAACACGATGCTGAGCGCAGAGACAGGTTGAGAAGCGGTCCCGCTCACCACACCCGCCGAGCTCACGACGCCCATCGATCCCGCCACGCCCTGAGACGCGGATGTGGTCGCCAGCAACCCTGACAGCCCTGGCGCCTTGACCCGCTCGTGCGCCAGCGCCATGTAGGTCGCCTGCACGGCGTCGCGCAGGATCAACGGCAAGCTGGCCCAGGCGCTGACCCGGTAGAGGACGCCAAAACTCTGCCGGCCACCCAGCGCCAGACAACCGACGTGCAACAAACCGGCCCGCAGCAGCCAGCCCAAGAAGATGCCACCCAGCCCGCCGATCAGTGGCAGCCCAACCGTCAGCGCGGCTGACGGCTCAGGCAGTTGCGTGGCTTCCGGCGGCAGGCTCTCCCGATATTCGGCCGGTATGTTCGCCATGTTGGCTTCTTGCATGGCCTGCATCTGGGCCCGCTGCTCCTGCGCCAGCAACGGCGCGGCGACAAAGACCCGGGCCAGGGTCAACGCGACCGCCAACAGCAGCGGGATGATCCACAGCCAACCAGGGCCACCCGCGACCGCGCGCAGAGTCCGGGCCGGCCTGAACCAGACCTGGGCCAGCAGCGCCAACGGGCGGGGACCGCGCGGGGGTGGCGGCGCGGCCTGAATCGCAGCAGGATCAAACATAGGGATGCGGCTCCTCCGGGGACAGGCTTGCGAAACGTAATCCAGCTTCAAAACAGGGCCAGTATACCACATGTCGCCCACGCGCCCATAACTGGCAAGCTGAGTTCTTTTTGACTTTCACATCAAGTCGTGCTACCCTCCGCTCATGTTCGAGTTTCATGTCACGGCGCAAGAGCCGCACAGCGCCGCCCACACCGGAGTCTTCGAGACCCCGCACGGGCCGCTACTGACACCCGTCTTCGCGCCGGTCGGCACCCAGGCCACAGTCAAGACCCTCACCCCGCGCGACCTGCACGAGCTGGAGGCCAGCCTCGTGCTGGCCAACACCTACCACCTCTACCTGCGACCTGGCCCGGAGCTGATCGCCGACTTCGGCGGGCTGCACAGCTTCATGGGTTGGCCCGGCCCGCTGCTCACCGACTCCGGCGGCTACCAGGTCTTCAGCCTGGCGCAGATGCGTAAACTAGACGCCGACGGGGTCACATTTCGTTCCCACATCGACGGCAGCCTGCACCGTTTCACACCGGAGAGCACCATCGCGGCGCAAGAGGCGCTGGGGGCCGACATCATCATGTGTCTGGACGAGTGCCCGGAGCCGCTCGATCGTGCGTACAACGAAGATGCGTTGCGCCGCACCCACGCCTGGGCCGCACGCTGCCAGGCCGCCCAGCGCCGGGCCGATCAGGCGCTGTTCGGCATCGTACAGGGTGGCATCTTCCCCGATCTGCGCGCGGAGAGCGCACGGACGCTCCGCGCGCTGGACTTCGTCGGGTACGCCATCGGCGGGCTCAGCGTCGGGGAGACCAAGGCGGAGATGTACGCCACGCTGGAGATCACCGTGCCGGAGCTGCCGGTCGGCAGGCCGCGCTATCTGATGGGGGTCGGCGCGCCCGAGGACATCGTCGAGGGCGTCGCGCGCGGGATCGACATCTTCGACTGCGTGCTGCCGACGCGCGTCGCCCGCAACGGTGGCTTGCTCACCCGCGGCGGCCGGATGAACCTGCGCAACGCCCAGTACGCCGCCGATCCGCTGCCGATCGAGCCCGGCTGCGACTGCTATGCTTGCCAGCACTTCAGCCGCGCTTATCTACGCCACCTGTTCAAGGCCGGCGAGACGCTCGGGCTGCACCTGGCCACCGTGCACAACCTCCGCTTTGTCCTGCGCCTGATGGCGGAGATCCGGGGCCACATTGCAGCGGGCACGTTCATGGCGTTTCGCGCCCAGTTCCTGACCGAATACCAACTGCCCAACCAGGCCGTGCGCCATGCGCAGCACGCCGCCCGCCGCCGTGGCGAGACCGCGGTCCGCAAGGCAGACAGGTGACTCGCGCTTGGGCCGGTCTCCTGACCGTGCCCGCCTCGAGGCCTGATTTGGCTGCCCTGGCGAGGCTCCGGTGGCTCGGTCAGGAGACCGGCCACAGCTATAGATCCCTTTCAACGAGGCAAACATGAACTTCTTCCAGGCCTTGATCCTCGGCCTGATCCAGGGTCTCACCGAATTCATCCCGGTCAGCAGTTCCGGCCATCTGGTGCTGGCGCCGTGGGCGTTGCGCTGGCCCACACCCGGGCTGACCTTCGACACCATGGTCCATTGGGGCACCCTCACCGCCATCATCGTCTATTTCTGGCGCGACTGGCTGCGCATCATCGGTGGATTCTTCCGCAGTCTGACCACGCGCGGCCCCTGGCAAACCGGCCCCGGCGGCCGACTGGCGGATCAATATAGCCAGTTGGCCTGGTGGCTCATCATCGGCTCGCTTCCGGCCGCGATTCTCGGCTACGCGCTCAAGGATTTCTTCGAGAATCTTTTCGGCTACCCCACCGCAGTGAGCGGTTTTCTGTTGGTCACCGCCGCGATCCTGGCGCTCAGCGAGCGGCTGGGCCGCCGGGCCCGTGACATGACAGGATTGCGACTCTCCGACGCAGTGCTGATTGGCCTCGCGCAGGCCGCCGCGATCGCGCCCGGCCTCAGCCGATCCGGGGTCACCATCGCGGCCGGGCTCGGCCGCGGCCTGACGCGTGAGGCAGCCGCCCGGTTCAGCTTCCTGTTGGCCACGCCGGCCATCTTCGGCGCGGGCTTGCTCCAACTGGTCGAGCTGGTCCAGGCCGGAGACATCGCGGGCCAACTACCGATCCTGCTGACCGGCTTTCTGACCGCCGCGGTCGCCGGCTACCTGTGCATCCGGTTCTTGCTGGCCTACCTGCGCAGGGGCAAGCTCTACGTGTTCGCCGCCTATTGCGCCGTCGTCGGCGTGCTGACGCTCATTGCCAGCCTGGTGGTCTAGCAGATGGCGAAGGACGAGCTATGAGCCACCGGCATCTCCGTTTCCTGCCCCGCGAATTGTCGAAGGGTTGCTGGGTCGGGCTCGCGGCGTTTTGCGTGTTGCTGGCGACTTCCTGTACCGCGACCTCTCTCGTCCCACCCGCGCCGGTCACCTTGCGGATCTCGGGGTCCACCAGTATGACCCCGGCGCTGGAGGAACTGGCGCAGACCTACGCGGCCAGCCATCCGAACGTGTTGGTCGAAGTGCGCGGGGGCGGCACGGCCATCGGACTGGAGGAGCTACAGGACGGCGCTGCGGATCTGGCGGCGGTCTCCTGGCAGACTGCCGACCAGGCGCAGCCGACCTGCCCGCACGCGCTCCCGGTCGCGCGCGACGCCATCGCCATCGTGGTCAACCCGCACAACCCGACCCCCGGCCTGACCCTGCTGCAGATCCGGGTGCTGTATCGAGGCGAGACGCTGGATTGGGCCGCGGTCGGTGGACTGGCCGAGGAACCGCTGATCATCAGCCGCGAGGACGGCTCGGGCACGCGGCAGGCGTTCGAGACGTTGGTCATGGGTAGCGACCGCGTCACCCTGAACGCCCTGGTGATGCCCACCAGTCAGGCCGTCATCGCATACGTGGCCAGCCACCGCGCCGCGGTGGGCTACGTCTCCATGTCGGCGCTGACCGATACAGTGCGCGCCGTCCCGGTCGAGGGCATGGCGCCCACCGCGGCCACCGTCCGCTCAGGCGCTTACCACCTGGTCCGGCCCCTCTACCTGTGCGCGCCGCTGCCCGTCCCCGCCGCCACGCAGGGATTCCTGGACTTTGTCCTTGGCCCGGCGGGCCAGGCCATCATCACACGCCACCACGTGCCCCTGCGCTGACGCCGCGTGCGCGCGTCACACCCGCGTCCGCGGGTGTCCAGGCTGCTGGATTCCCGCGTCCGCGGGAATGCCGGACTACGTGCGCGGGAATGACAGGTATCCTCTCCATTGTCCGGGGCAGCTCAAGGCGGATCCGTGATCCGCCGCTCGCCCGCCGAGTCACGGCCTCGGCTTGAGCAGATGTGTCCCCGCCTTTTTGAGAGGATACAATGACAGTCACCGCGCCTGAGCCGGCATAGTCAACTTGCGTAATCCACGTCCCTGTGGTACACTTTCTCCGTATTGGGAATGGAAGCGCAGGCTCAGGAAGTGGGGTCCCCCCCACTTTTCTTGTTGTAAGGGCCTTGACCCAGGGGTACTGATTATCTTGTAGGAGAAGTCTGAGGCATGAAAAGCGAGCTCATCATGGCTGTCAACCAGATCTGTGCGGAAAAGGACCTTCCGCTCGATGTGATCATGGGCGCCATCGAAGAAGCGTTGGTGCACGCTTATCGCCGGAACTATGCCAACAATGCGGCTGTGGTCAAAGTCAACATCGACCCGGACACCGGCGATCTGCGTGTCCTCTGCGAAAAGGCGGTTGTAGAAACAGTGGCAGACCCCAGCGTGGAGATCGACCTCGCCTCAGCCCGCGCCATCGACCCACAGGCCGAGATCGGTGGCGTCGTGCTCGTCGAGCGGGAGCCCACGGATTTCGGCCGCATCGCCGCGCAGACTGCCAAGCAGGTCATCCTGCAACGCCTCCATGAAGCGGAACGGGACGCGGTGTATGAGTCCTATCGCCAGCGCGAAGGCGAACTGATCACCGGCTCGGTGCAGGCGATCGACTACCGCACCGATCAGGTTACCATTACCCTGGGCAAAAAGGCCGAGGGCATCCTGGCCAAAGAGGACCAGTTGCCCAATGAGCGGTATCGCGTGGGTGCAAGCGTTCGTAGCCTGCTGGCCGAAGTGCACAAAGGCACGCGTGGCCCCCAGATCCGCCTCTCGCGGACCCATCGGAACATGCTGCGCCGCCTGCTCGAACGCGAAGTGCCGGAGATCTACAACGGCGCCGTGGAGATCAAGAGCATCGCCCGCGAGCCGAGCCAGCGCTCCAAAGTGGCCGTGGTCGCCACCCAGGCCGGGGTTGACCCGGTGGGCTCGTGCGTCGGCATGCGCGGTACCCGCATCCAGACCATCGTAGACGAATTGAGCGGGGAAAAGATCGACGTGGTCGAGTGGAGCACCGATGTGCGGCAGTTCATCAGCAACGCGCTGAGCCCAGCCAAACCGAGCGACACCGTGCTGATCGAGGATGGTGACGTGCGGACCGCCATCGTCGTGGTGCCCGATCGCCAGCTCTCCCTGGCCATCGGCAAAGAAGGGCAGAATGCCCGCCTGGCGGCCAAGCTCACCGGCTGGCGCATCGACATCAAGAGCGAGACCGAAGCCGCCACCGAAGGACTGGCCGAGATCAAACGCCAACAGATTCAACTGCTCAAGACCCGTTCGCTGGAAGCGAAAGCGCCGACCGCCGCGCCGGGCGATGACCTGCTCAGCCGCGCCGAATGGTTGCTGCGCGAGAAAGACAAGGCGGCTGTCACCCTGGAACAGGCCGCGAAGCTGTTGGCCAACTCCGATTCCACGGTCACGGACGAGATGCTCGATGCCGAGAAGCCGGCGGTCGTTGAACCCACGCCGGCGAGCCCGGCGGCTGCCGAAGGCGCCGCGCCGGTAAAACCGGCTGAAGAGGTCCTCGAACCCGAGTTCTTCGAGCCAGAATTCGAGCCGGCGATGTTGTCTGACGAAGCGGAAGAGGAAGACGACGAGGCGAAGCGCGAAAAGCGCCGCAAAGCGGATAAGAAGCGCCAACTCGTTTTCGACGAACGGCTTGGCCAGGTTGTCAGCCGCCGCAAGCGCAAGCCCAGCCGCCAAGATTGGGGCGACGAAGTCGGCGACTACTAGACCGATGACAGCTAAGGCTAAGGTACCACGGCGAAAACACATCCCGCTGCGCACCTGTATCATCTGCCGGCAAACGCAGGGCAAGCGCGAGTTGGTGCGCGTGGTGCGGACACCGGAGGCGGGCGTGCAGATAGATCCGACCGGCAAGCTCGCAGGCCGGGGCGCCTACCTGTGCCATTCCCGCGTGTGCTGGGATCAGGCGCTACGCGGCCTCAGGTTGAATGCCGCCTTAAAGACGACCCTGACGGCCGAGGAGATGGCCGCGCTGCGCGAATTCGCAGTCACTCTACCCGATACGACTGGGTAATTTGGGAACAGGAGTTTTCCCATGCGGGCGGCCACAAGACCGCAATCCGTTCAATTCGTTTGGCCAATACGGCTTACCCGCATCCAAACGAGTGCAAAGGCACACGTGCGGCTCGGGCAGGCGGAACCGATAAGGCCAGGAGGCAACAGCGCCGGCGCATCCTCAGAGCCGCAAAGCCAGAGGCGCACCGGAGGGAAGAGGTCAAGGGTGAGGTGGGGATGAAGTTGTTCTGATCATATCGGCTGCCCCCTACCCCCTCGCAAATCCCCATAGCGCATCCTCCTTGTCCTGTAGACGCCGGCGACCATAAGCAAACACGATGCGCCTGTCGGCGCCTCTTACACGCGACCTGAGCAGTAGTGGCTGCTGAGCAGCCAGGGTCTCGACTGGTAACGCGTCGATGCGCAGGCCCAACAGGACGCACACAAGATCGCCGCGGCTCACCACGGTCGTTGGCGGCGCCCGACACATTACCGCCCACGCGGCGAGGAGGTATCAGAGATGGCAGAGAACAATCAACCAGGCGGGCAGTCGCCAAAGCGGACCGCGGCAAACCAGGCTTCCGACACGGATCAGGCGAACAATTCCGGCCAGAGCCGAACCCCGGCAACACCCCAGCCTAAAAAGCGATCCAGGAGACGCGGCGGTCGGGGCGGAGCGAATTCCAGCCAATCCAATCGGGTGCTCAAGCCGGCCAGCATGGCCAAGCCCGGCAGCAACTACGCGGCCGATGACACCAACGGGGGCCAAGGCCGAGGCGATACCGCACGCAATCAGCCATCTGGATCACCGACCAGCCGGCAGAAAGCCGCGCCTGGTACCCTCCCTGCGGACGGGGGTAGCCGCGGCAACGGGGACTACAGCAGCGATGACCGAAGCAACAGCGGCAGCAGCAGCGGCGGACGCGGTGGCAGCAGCACCAGCGGCGGCGGGCGCAGCGGCGGCGGACGCAGCGGCGGCGGACGCGGGGGCAG
>MNXL01000212.1 GCA_001871755.1 Anaerolineae bacterium CG2_30_64_16 | reverse complement strand
CCATGCTCCTGCCGGTTTCGCTTACCGTCGTCCTGATCAGGGGACTGGAGGCGTTCAAGCTGTTCGACATCGTCGTGGTGATGACCGGCGGCGGCCCCGGCACTGCGACCGAAACGGTGACGATGTATGCCTACCTGGTGGCGATGAAGAACGGCAACCTGGGCTATGCTTCGGCGATCGCCTATGCGCTGCTCATCATGGTCACGATCATTACCTTGTTCTTCCTGAACAGCCTGCGGCGTCGCGCCGCGGCTGCGGAGTGAGGTACCGCGATGCAACTGTCGATGACTCTATCCCGGCGTCTCAGAATGACGCTCACCTATACCCTGCTGATCGTCTGGACCGTGATCTGCCTGTTTCCGATTTACTGGCTGGTGATCACCTCGATCAAGCAACCCATCGCGGTTTTCCAGGGGCCGAAATACTTCCCCTGGGTTGACTTCAAACCGACGCTCGATGCCTGGAAATTCTTGCTGACCGGGCCGACGAGCCGCCAGGTGATCCGAAGCTGGACCAACAGCGCCATCCTGGCGATCGGCAGCGCGGCCCTGGCCGTCGCGCTCGGCGCCCTCGCCGGCTATGGCCTGACGCGCTTTCGCTACCGGGTGCCCGGGCTGGGCTGGCGCAACGACAACATCGCGTTCTGGATCATCTCGCAGCGCATGTTGCCGCCAGTGGTGGTCATCCTGCCGTTTATGATCATGTACCGCTTTCTAGGGCTGATCGACACCCGCCACGGCATGATCCTGGCCTACACCGTCTTCAACCTGCCGTTTGCCGTCTGGATCCTGCGCGATTTCTTCGCCGGCCTGCCGATCGATCTGGAAGAGAGCGCGTTGATCGACGGCGCATCGCGGCTCCAGGCATTCCGCAAGATCGTGCTGCCGCTGTCCACGCCGGGGCTGGTGGCGACCTTCCTCTTCTGCATGATGTTCTCGTGGAACGACTATCTGTTCGCGCTGATGCTCACCTTCAGCCGCTCCAGCACGTTGCCGATGTTCATCGCCGGCGAGGGCACCCAGTCCTACGGGCCGCAATGGTGGTATCTGTCGGCGCTGTCGTTGCTCGCGGTCGCGCCGATGGTGATCGTCGCCCTGCTGGTCGAGCGCTACATCACCCGCGGCCTGGTGGTTGGCGCGATCAAGTAGGAGGGGACGATGAAATACCGCTTTCTGGGCCGGACCGGCTTGAAGGTCTCGGAGCTGTGCCTGGGCACGCAGACTTTCGGGTGGGGCGCGGACGAGCCCACGGCCCACGCGCTGGCCGATCGCTTCGTGGCGGCCGGGGGCAACTTCTTCGACACCTCCAACATCTACAACCAGGGCCAGTCGGAGACGATGCTGGGCGCCTGGCTCAAACGCCGCGGCGGCCGCTCCCAATACGTCATCGCCACCAAGGTCTTCTTCCCGGCCGGAGCGGGCCCCAACGACGCCGGCCTGTCGCGCAAGCACATCTTCGACCAGATCGACGCCAGCCTTCGCCGCCTGCAAACGGAATACGTGGACCTCTACCAGATGCACTGCTGGGACGCGGCCACGCCGTTGCCGGAGACGTTGCGGGCTTTGGACGACCTGGTGCGGGCCGGCAAGGTGCGCTATGTCGGCGCGTCGAACTACACCCCATCCCATCTGACCCGGGCGATCATGCTCAGCGAGATGCACGGTTGGGCGCGCTTCGACTGCTTGCAGCCGGAATACAGCCTGTTGGTGCGCAGCACAGAGTGGGAGCTGTTGCCCCTTTGCCGCGACGAAGGGATCGGGGTGATCTGCTGGTCGCCGTTGGCCGGCGGCTGGCTGAGCGGCAAGTACCGCCGCGGCCAGCTACCCGCGGCCGACAGCCGGGTGGGCCGGGCCGACCGCTGGGATGACCTGCCCGAACAGCGCGAGACCGCGCGCACCTGGCGCATCATCGACGCCCTGCACGCGGTCGCCGCGGCGCGAGATAAGACGCCAGCGCAGGTCGCGCTCAACTGGCTGCTGCAACAGCCCGGCGTCACCGCCCCCATCATGGGTGTCCGCACGCTGGCGCAACTGGCAGAGAACCTGGGCAGCGCGGGCTGGGCGCTCACAGCAGACGATCTGGCGACCCTCGACGCGGCCAGCGCCATCCCCCTCCCCTCCCCCTACAGCTTCATCAACCGGTACACGCGGCAGCGCGGCGGAGCAGATGCGAGACGATGAAGCGCCTGCGCTGGTACGACCTGATCACCATCAACCTGTTCTGGCTCGGCCTGAACATCCGCAACACCGCGGTGGGCTCGGTTTTTACACCCTACCTGGTGGCCATTTTTGTGCCGGAGAAGGTGATGGGCACGGCCTTGGGCGCGATCAGCGCGGCAGGGCTGGTGATCGCCATGCTGGTGCAGCCGGCTGCCGGGCTGCTGAGCGATCGCTCGACCTCGCGCTTTGGCCGCCGCCGACCCTTCATCTTCGCCGGCGTCCTGTTCGATCTGCTCTTCCTGGTCGCCATTGCCCTGGCCGGGAACTACTGGATGCTGCTGGTCACCACGCTCCTGATCCAGTTCTCGGCCAACGTGTCTCATGGCCCGCTGCAAGGCCTGATCCCCGACCTGGCGCCGGAGGACCAGCGCGGGCGCGCCTCGGCCATCAAAGCGATGATGGAGCTGGTTCCCATCATCCTGGTCGGTTTTACCATCGCCCAACTGATCGGCAAAGGGCAACTGGGCTGGGCGGTCGCGGTCACCGGCGCCACGCTGCTGCTCACCATGCTGCTGACCATGGTGTTCGTCAAAGAAGAGCCGCTGCGGGAGAGACCGGCCACTTCGTTCAAGATCCCCATGCTGCGGGTGCTCGGCATGTTGGCCGGCATCGCCCTGGGCGCGGTGGCCGGCGTGGTGGGCGGCGGCCTGATCGGCGGGCTGGCGGGGCTGATCGCCTGGCCGCTGGCAGGCAAGACAACGGGCCTGCTGGTGGCGGTCGGCGTGGGCGGGGTGGTGGCGATGATCGTGGCGGTGGTGGCCGGGGTCTGGTCGGGCGCGTATGCCACGCTGGGCCGGGACGCCCTGCATCAGTCCCCCTTCACCTGGTGGATCGTGAATCGCCTGCTGTTCCTGGCTGCGGTCACGTCCATCCAGGGTTTCGCCCCGTTTTTCCTCATGTACGCGTTCCACGTGGACGCGGAGACCGCAGCCAGCATGAACGGCCGCCTGATGGAAATCATCGGCGTGTTCGTCTTGCTGGCGGCCTTCGCAGGCGGCTGGATCGCCGATCGCCTGAGCCGCAAAGGGGTGGTGGGCTGCAGCGGCCTGTTTGCCGGGCTCGGCGCGTTCATGCTGCTGGGGACGATCTGGGCGCCCAATCTGACGATGGTCTACCTGGCGGGCGGCGTCATCGGGCTGGGCGCGGGCGCATTCATGACCGCCAACTGGGCGCTGGGCGCCGACCTGGCGCCGGCCGCGGAGGCCGGGCGCTACCTGGGCATCTCCAACCTGGCCGGCGCGGGCGCAGGGATCGTCGGGAAGGGGATCGGCGGCCCGATCCTCGACTACCTCAACGGTCAGCAGCCCGGGCTGGGCTACTTTGCCATCTTCGCAGGCTTTGCGATCCTGTTCCTGTTGAGCATCGTCAGCCTGGTGGGCGTGCGGACAGCGAGACGGTGAGGAGACTTGTCAAGTCTCCGGCAGCCCTGGCGCCGCCCCCGAAACCCACCGCAGAGACCTGACCCGGACGAGGAGGCAGCCGGATGACGGTCATCACCAAAGAATTGCACCTGCGCACCCAGGGTCACACCGACGTGGAGGACATCACGGGCCTGATCCAGGCCGCGGTGGCCGAGTCCGGCCTGCACGCGGGCATCGTTACGGTCTTCTGCCCCGGCTCGACCGGCGGCCTGACCACCATCGAGCACGAGGACGGCGTCATCGCCGACTTGCAACGCATCCTGGACGAGATCGTCCCGCCCGACCGGCCCTATCGCCACCATCTGCGCTGGGGCGACGACAACGGCAGCGCGCACGTCCGCGCCGCGCTCATCGGTCCCTCGCTGACGGCGCCGTTCGTGGCCGGCCGGCTGACGCTGGGCGCCTGGCAACAGATCGTCTTCCTGGACTTCGACACCGGCCCGCGCTCGCGGCGGCTGGTCGTCCAGATCATGGGGGAGTAGGGAGAACAGACTCTATGCAATCGATCCAGCAATGGTTACCGTTCCTGATCCCGATCATCGTGCTGCAACTGGCGCTGATGATCTTCGCCCTGATCGATCTGGCGCGGCGCGAACGGACCCGGGGCCCTAAGTGGCTGTGGGTGGTGATCATCGTGCTTGGCGAGCTGATCGGGCCGATCCTCTACTTTGTGATCGGCCAGGAGGAGGAGTAGATGCCGGCCATCCGAACCGAGAGGCTCCGCAAGACCTATGGCTCCGTCCGCGCGCTGGATGGCCTGGACCTCACCGTCGAATCCGGCACGGTCTTCGGCTATCTGGGGCCAAACGGCGCGGGCAAGACCACCACGATCCGCCTTCTGACCGGCCTGGCCCGGCCCACGGGCGGAAGGGCCTGGGTGGCCGGGGTCGAGATCGCCGCGAACCGCCGCGAGCTCGCCCATCACATCGGCTATCTGCCCGAGGAGCCGGCCTTCTATCCCTGGATGACGCCGGCCGAGTTCCTGGATCACGTCGGGCGGGCCTTCGGGCTGACCGCGGGTGAGCGCGCCGCGCGCACGCAGGAGCTGCTCGAGCTAACCGGCCTGGCGGGTGTCCGCAAACGGCGCATCCGCGGCTTCTCGCGCGGGATGCGCCAAAGGCTGGGGATTGCCCAGGCGTTGGTCAACCGGCCGGAAGTGCTGCTGCTCGACGAGCCGGTCAGCGCGTTGGACCCCGGTGGCCGCAAAGAGGTGCTGGAGTTGATCGAGCGGTTGCGCGAGACGTGCACCTTGTTCATGTCGACCCACATCCTGGCCGACGTCGAACGCATTTGCGACGCGGTGGGCATCCTGGCGGATGGCAAGCTGATCGTGGAAGCCCGGCGGGAGGACCTGATCGCCCAGTACGCGGCGCCGGTGTTCGAGATCGAGGGGGAAAACGACCATGCAGCCGAGATCCAGGCCTGGGCCGAGACCCTGCGCGCCAGGCCGTGGGTCAGCGGCGTCTCAGTGAGCGGGCCGGGTGTCCGGGTGGTGGTGGCCGACGTCGAAGTCGCCAAACGTGAGCTGCTGGCGGCTGCCGCAACCGCCGGTCTGCCCTTGACGCGTTACGAGATGGTGAAGCCGTCGCTGGAGGACGTCTTCCTGCGGCTGGTCGAGAAAGGAGGGCGCTGAGATGGGCTTCTTCGTCGCGTTGCGCAAGGAGCTGCTCGAACAGTGGCGCTCCTATCGCTTGTTGGTCGTCGTGATCGTGTTTACCGTCTTCGGGCTGCTATCGCCCCTGATCGCCAGATTCATGGTGGAGTTTTTCAAGCTGCTGCCCAACGGCGAGCAAATCGCGCAGATCATCCCGCCGCCGACCGTCGCCGACGCGATCACCCAATACCTGAAGAATCTCAGCCAGTCCGGCGTGATCCTGGCGCTGCTGCTGACCATGGGCGCGGTCGCTCAGGAGAAGGATAAAGGCACGGCCGCGATGATGTTGGTGAAGCCGCTTGCGCGCGGTGCGTTCCTCGGGGCCAAGTTCGCCGCGTTGAGCCTGACGTTCGCCCTTAGCATCGTGCTCGCAGGCGCGGGGGCGTACTACTACACGCTCTTGCTGTTCCAGCCGTTGCCGCTCGGGGGGTGGCTGGCGTTGAACGGGCTGCTGCTGCTCTTCATCCTCGTCTACGTCGCCGTGACACTGCTTTGCAGCACGATCGCCCGCTCGCCGGTAGTGGCCGCCGGGTTGGCGGTCGCCCTGGTCGCCCTGCTGGGCGCTGTGGGCGCGCTGCCCGGCGTGGGCGAGTATCTGCCTGGGCGCCTCCTGACGTGGGGCGCCGCGGTGGCAGGTGGAGGCGCCGGCACGGGCTGGCCGGCGGCAGGGGTCAGCCTCGGCATCGTCGTCACCGCCCTGGTTGGGGCGTGGCTGCTCTTCGAGAGGCAGGAACTCTAACAGGGGGGAGGTCACTTCGCCCCTAACCCGTCGTCGCTCAGAGCTGAAACCGCTTGAACGCCTCGGCGGCCGCGTAGCCGGGTCCGTCGCCGGCCTCTCGGGCGCGCTGACGGATCCGCTCGGCGAGCTTCCCCTGGTCCAGACCCACCTGGCTGGCATGGCGCATCAACGCCGCGATGCGCGTTTCGAGACAGGGAGTGATGTCCTCCCAATAGTCCGCGTTGTCGGTCCAGAACAGGTAGACCTCCCGCACCCGCCACGGGTCGATGCCCTCCACCAACTGTTCGGGGAAGATGTACCATTCGCGCGCCGCATAGACCGCGTCCAACGCGGCCTGGCCGGCCGCGCGGTGGTCGGGGTGGAGCTGGTAGTGCCGCCAGGGGTCGATGGTCAGCACGATGTGCGGCCGATGTTCGCGGATCAGGGCCGCCAGTTGGCGACGCAGCTCCAGCGTGTTCTCCAGGATGCCGTCGGGGTGACGCAGGAAGATCACCTGCCGCACGCCCAGATCGGCCGCGGCGGCCCGCTGCTCACCCTCCCGCAACGCGGCCAGCCGTCCGGGCCGCAGGTCGGGGTCGTGACTGCCTTTGTCACCGCTGGTCAACAACACGTATGTGATCTGCCGGCCCGCGCCCGCCCACTTCACCACCGTGCCCGCACAGCCGAACTCGGGGTCGTCGGGATGCGCGGCGATCACCATCACGCGATCCAAGGATTCCGTCGTTTCAGGCATGTTGCCTGGACCTCCCAGTAGTCCCGTTTGCAGCGCGCCTCTGAGCGCATCTCGGAGCGACATCCGTCCACCTCCAAGCTGCCGCACCTGTCGCCATCGAACATCCAGCACATGATGGTACTGCGAGTCAGGGCGTCTGTCAAACCTCGGGCATCCTTCGCGTCGCGTTGCCGATTGCACAAAACCCAGGACCCGACTATAATACGTTCGTTGACGAAAAGGCCCATATCAGAAAGGAAGGCAAACTATGGCGTTTGAACTACCGGCTCTCCCCTGGGCAGCGGACGCGTTGGAGCCGCACTACTCGGCGCGCACCATGAGTTTCCACTACGGCAAACACCACAACGCATACGTCACCAACCTCAACAAACTGATTGCCGACACGCCACTGGCTGAGATGACGCTGGAACAGATCATCAAAGCGGTGGCTGATGATCCCGCCAAGGTCGGCGTTTTCAACAACGCGGCCCAGGTGTGGAATCACACCTTCTTCTGGCACAGCATGAAACCGGGCGGCGGCGGCCGACCGGGTGGCGCGCTGGCGGCCAGGCTCGACGAGGCGTTCGGGGACATCGACAAGTTCGCCGAACAGTTCAAGGCCACGGCCGCGGGGCGCTTCGGCAGCGGCTGGGGCTGGCTCGTGCTGGACGGCGGCGCGCTCAAGGTGATGAGCACGGCCAACGCAGACACGCCGCTGGCGCATGGCCTCACCCCGCTCCTCACCGTGGACGTCTGGGAGCACGCGTACTACCTGGACTACCAGAATCGCCGACCTGATTTCATCCAGGCGTTCCTGGATCACCTGGTGAACTGGGAGTTCGTGGCAGAGAACCTGGCCAGGGCCGGTTGAGCCAGATCGATCAGACGAGAGACCGGGTTTCCCAGGGGAACCCGGTCTTTTCTTTGTGTTCCCCTGCTGAAACGTTTGCCCCGCGAGAGAGACACGTGTAAAATAGGCCGGCCAGAGATCATCCCTGCCAGCCACCCGCCGAAAGGATCGCCACACAATGAAACGCCCGTCCTGGCTCCTCCCGCCCCGCCCCTCAACCCGCGCTTTCATCCGAGAGGCACGTCGCAAGCCCGGCTACTCGCTGTTCGACTGGCTGCACGGCTACGTCTACGCGGCCTGGCCTTATCTCTACATCGGCATCGGCACGGGCGAACACCCGCTGGCAAAGCGGGCCAGACCCGTGATCGCACTGATAGACAGGCTGATCAGCTCGCGGGCACGACCTAACCCCCCAACCCCCTTCCCTACGAGGGAAGGGGGAGAAGCCGCGCCCCCCTCCCCTCGTAGGGGAGGGGCTGGGGGAGAGGTCCCAAGGGGCGGGGCTGGGGGAGAGGTCCCG
>MNXL01000235.1 GCA_001871755.1 Anaerolineae bacterium CG2_30_64_16 | reverse complement strand
GCCGGGGGGGATGAGGGGGGTCGGGATGCCGTGGGCCAGGACGCCGTAGAGGTGGGTGTGCGCATCCACGAAGCCGGGCGCCAGGGTCTGGCCAGGCGCGTCCCACACCTGGTCGTCCGGGAACTCGCGACGCAGGTCGGCGTGGGCCGCGACGGCCGCGATCTGATCGCCGACCACCCGCACGCCCCAGCCCGGTTTGGGCGGCTGGCCGGGCAGGTCGATCAAGAAGTCGGGCAGGATGATGGCGCCGGTCGATGATCTCATGAGCAGACCTCGCTTCTGTGCAGGAATCGTCCTCCGCCACGCGGCCCCACGAACTCGCCGTCTTGCGCGATCACCCGGCCGCGTAGCAGCGTCAGCACGGGATAGCCGCGCAGCCGAAAGCCATCATACGGGGTGTAGTCGCAGTTTTCGTGCAGGGTCGCCGGGGCCAGGGTCACCTCGCGCGCCGGGTCGAAGATCACCACGTCGGCATCCGCGCCGGGGACGAGCGCGCCCTTGCGCGGGTACAGTCCAAAGACGCGCGCCGGGGCGGCGCAACAGACCTCCACCCAGCGCTCCAAAGTCAGCCGGCCCGGCCTCACGCCATACGTGTAGAGCAGCGCCAGCCGCGCTTCGATGCCGGGCATGCCGCCGGGGATGCGGTCGAAGGACGGGAACGGCCCGGCCGACTGCCCCAGGTCCTTCTGCCCCCGGAAGAAGAAGGGGCAGTGATCGGCGCCGACGGTTTGCAGGTCGCCGCTGGACAGGTGACGCCAGAGCGCGGCGTTGTCGTGCCCTGTGCGCAGCGGCGGCGAGCAGACGAACTTCGCGCCCTCGAAGCCCGCGCGGTCGTACTCCTTCTCGGTCAGTAGCAGATACTGCGGGCAGGTCTCCCCATACGCCGCCTGGCCCCGCGCGCGCGCCCGTGCCACCGCGTCGGCGCCGCGACCGGTGGAGACGTGCACGACGTACAGCGGACACCCGGCCACGTCTGCCAGCGCCAGCGCCCGCTCGACCGCCTCCGCCTCCGTGCCGGCCGGCCGAGAGCGCGGGTGGTAGCGCGGCTCGACGCGCCCGGCGGCCAGCAGCCGACGCTTGAGGAAGGCGATGCCCGCGTCGTTTTCGGCGTGGACCAGGGCCAGCCCACCCGCTGCGGCCACCGCTTCCAGCGCCGACAGAAACGCGTCATCCGTCAGCTTGAACCCGGCGTAGGTCAGGTAGGTCTTGAAGGACGGGCAGCCGGCCGCGACCACCGCGGGGATCGCTGCCAGCGTGGCCGGGCCGGCGTCGATCAGCGTCATGTGCAGGCCGTAGTCGATCACCGCCCGGCCTTCGGCTTCGGCGCGGCGGGCCGCGAGGGCGGCGAGGAGGTGGTTTGCTGAATCGGAGACCTCTCCCCCAGCCCCTCCCCTACGAGGGGAGGGGAGCACCTCTCCCCCTTCCCTCGCAGGGAAGGGGGTCGGGGGGTTAGGTCCCGGCTCCACAAAATCGATCACCGTCGTCGTGCCGCCGCAGGCCGCGGCGAGCGTGCCGGTCTCCCAATCGTCGCTGGACTGCACCGGCCCGGCCGGCATTTGGAGGTGGACGTGCGGATCGACCGCACCGGGCAGCACCAGCTTGCCAGTCGCGTCGATGACGCGCGCCCCCGCCAGACCCAGCCCGACGGCCCCGATCTGTTCGCCCGCGATGCCCAGGTCGGCGATCACCGGGCCACCCGGCGTGATGAGAGTGCCGCCGCGAATGATAGTATCAAGAACCATGTGATTCATTTCGGATTTCGGATTTCGAATTGCGGATTCAGGGCAGACAATCAGCAATCCGCAATCGCCAATCCGCAACCGGAGATCGGCGATCACCCGCGCGGCGCCATCGTCAGCGCCATCAGCGCCTTCTGGATGTGCAACCGGTTCTCGGCCTCGTCGTAGATCGCCGACTGCGGGCCGTCGATCACCGCGTCAGCGGCCTCGTAGCCGCGGTCGATGGGCATGCAGTGCATGTAGATGGCGCTCTTTTTGGCCAACGCCATCCGCCGCTCGTCCAGACACCAGTGCTTATGCTCGTCCGACATCTTCTTGACTTCCGCCTCGTCCTCGGTGACCATGATCGGGCCCCAGCTCTTGGCGTAGACGATGTCCGCGCCCGCGCAGGCCGCGTCCATGTCGTCGATAACCTCAAAGCTGGCGCCGTTCTCTGCGGCGTGCTGGCGCGCGGCCTCCAGCGCCTGCGGCATCATGTGGAAACCCGCGGGGTGGGCCAGGGTGACGTCCATGCCGAAGCGGGTCATCAGCATGATCAGGCCCTGGGGCACCGAGAGCGGGCGCACGTATTGCGGCGCGTAGGTCCAGGAGATGACGAACTTGCGGCCGCGCAGAGCCTGCCCTGAGCCTGTCGAAGGGGCGGGGCCGAACTTCTCGCGGATGGTCATCAGGTCGGCCATGGTCTGGCATGGGTGGTCCACGTCATCCTGCATCGAGAAGACCGGGATGCTGGCCCACCTGGCCAACTCGTACTGGTAGGCCTGGCCGATGCCGGTGCGGCAGTCGCGCAACGCGATGCCGTGGCCGTAGCGGCTCAGCACCATCGCGGTATCCTTGGGCGCCTCACCGTGGCCGATCTGCGTGGCCTTGGGAGTGAGCCAGTGGGCGTGCCCGCCGAGCTGGGTCATGCCGGCCTCGAAGGAGTTGCGGGTGCGGGTGGATTCTTCGAAGAAGAGCATGTACAGCGTCCTGGCTCGCAGGATGTGGTCGTGTGGCTCGCCGATGATGAAGCGTCGCTTGAGATCGGCCGCCAGCTCCAGCATCGACTCAAGTTCCTCGTTGGTCCAGTCTTCGGTGGTGATGAAGTCTTTTTTGAACAGTTGGGATTGCATTCTATATCCTCCCCTTAAGACGAGGTAACGATGTTGATTGAGAGTAAACAAAGTTTCGCAGGTATTCTATCACAAAAACGGGGCCTGTCAATACCCTTGTTCGGATTGGCGTCACGCCAGGTATTGGCTGAGGTCCACGTCCGGATAGCTCACGCGACCGGCCGGTTCGCGCCGGCCCTTGTCTGCTGTCGCATCCACCCCGATCTTGGTATGCACCCCGTGCGTGTCCGCAGTCGGGTCCATCTCGTGGCCTTGCGCGCCGGGAACCAGAAACACGTCCTTGGCCCAGTCCACGCGCGTCGTGAGCGCCCACATGACGTCCGCGGGGTCGTAGATGTCGATGTCTGGGTCCACCACGATGCACCACTTGACGTTCACATGCGCGGTGAAGGCCGCCATCGCGACGTTCTTCGGCTCGCCGGGGTTCGTCTTGTTCAGGGCCACGATGACTGTAAAGCCACAACCATAGGGGACGATGTGCAGCCCGGTGACACCCTTGCTCACGTGGCGCACGAAATTGAGCAACAGCGGCTCGCGCGGTAGCACGTTTCCGAGATAGACGTGCTCATTCCAGCCAGGGATGATCGTCTCGAAGATCGGGTCCTCACGCCAGCAGACCGCCGTCACCTGGAAGACGGGGCTTTCCCAGATTCGCCCGTAGTACCCGTGGAACTCGGCCAGCGGCCCCTCTCCCTTTCGGACATGGGCGGGGAGGTACCCCTCGATGACGATCTCGGCATCCGCGGGGATGTCGATGTCCACCGTAAACCCGCGGCTGACCCTGATCCCCTCGCCCCGGATCGCGCCGGCGATGCACAGTTCGTCACCTTCGTACCGCGCGCCGGCCGCAATCTTGATGGCCGGGTCCAGCCCGATCGCAACGGCCACGGGCAGCGCCTCGCCTTTGGCCTCCTGTACGTCCATGAACTGCCGGACGTGCCGCCACTCGTTGACGTCGAAGCCGAACTTCCGCGGGCCTTTGACCTGCATCCGGTTGTAGGAGAGATTGCCGCGGCCGCTGACCGGGTCCTTGCTCACGATCACGCCGCTGGTGATGAACGGCCCGCCATCACCCGCGGCGTGCGTGGGAATCGGCAGCTTGCGCACATCCGCCGCATCCCCGGTCAAGACGTTTGCCTTCCACGCCGCGTCCGCGATACGCACGGGGGGGATGCCGTTTGCCGGATCGATGGCGCGGCCCATCACCTCGGTGACCTGGCCCTTGTCGCACCCCAACGCCAACGCCGCCCGCTCCTGGTTGGCGACGCTGGAGGCGAACACCGGCCAGGTCGCGCCTGCCACACGCTCGAACAGGGGCGCGGGCCCGCGCTGCCGTTCGAGCGCCGCGGCCACAGCCGCCAGCTCGTGCTCCAGGCTGACCTCGCGGTGCACGCGGACGAGTTGACCGGCTCTTTCCAGTGCTTCGAGCCATGAACGCAAGTCGTAGATTCTTGTCATAGAGCTCCACCCTACAGAGCGTAGTTCACCAGTTTCGTGGTCTGCTCGACGATGTCATCGACGCCCGGCAGGACGAAATTCTCCAGCTCCGGGCTGTACGGCAGGGGAACATTGCGCGCTGCCACCCGGACGATCGGCCCGTCCAGCCAGCCGATCGCTTCCTCCGCGATCAACGCGGCGATTTCCGCGCCCGGCCCCAGGCGCTTGTGCGCTTCATGCGCGATCACAACCCGGCCCGTCTTGCGCACCGATGCCAGGATCGCCTCCCGGTCCAGCGGCACCAGGGAGCGCGGGTCGATGACCTCGACTTCGATCCCACGGGCGGCGAGCGCGCGGGCGGCCTCCAGCGCTTTGGGCGCCATGCCGCCGATGGCGATGATCGTGGCCGCGTCCCCCTGGCGGCAGACGCGCGCCCGGCCGAACGGCACAAGGTGGTCCTCGCCATCCGGTACCTCGCCCTGAGTCGCGTAGAGCATCTTGTGCTCGAAAAAGAGCACTGGATCTTCCCCGCGAATCGCGGTTTTCAGCAGGCCTTTGGCGTCGGCCGGCGTGCTGGGCACGGCGATCTTGAGGCCGGGGACGTTCATGAACCAGCCTTCGGGCGATTGCGAGTGCTGGGCGGCGGCCGAGCCCGGTGCACCGGTGGTGACGCGGATCGTCAGGGGGACGTTTGCCTTGCCGCCGCTCATGAAGCGCGCCTTGGCCACCTGGTTTACCAGCGGATCGCCGGCGACCGGCAGGAAATCGCCGAACATGATCTCCACAATCGGGCGCAGTCCCACCAGCGCGGCGCCCAGCCCCGCGCCGACGATGGCGATTTCGCTGATGGGGGTGTCGCGCACGCGGTCCGGGCCGAACCGTTTCAGCATGTCGCCGCTCACACCCCAGACGCCCCCGAAAGTACCGACGTCCTCCCCGATCAGGATGACGCTGGGATCGCGCGTCATCTCCTCGCACATCGCTTCGTAGATCGCTTGACTGTAGGTGATCGTTCGCATGGATAAACCTCTCAAAATACCAATCCCCCATGCGTGTCGCCGTAGACGCCGGCGAGCGCAGCTTCGGGGGCCGGTTTGGGACTGGCGGCCGCGAACGCCACCGCCTGATCGAGGGTGGTCTGGACGGCCTGCTCAATCGCGGCGAGGTCGGTTTCGGGGACCTCCACCTCGGCCAGCAGCCGGCCGCGAAAGTTGACGACGGGATCGCGTTGCTTCCACGCTTCCATCTCCGCCTTGGTGCGGTAAACCATCGGGTCGCCCTCGTAGTGGCCGCGCTGGCGATAAGTCTTGCCCTCCACCAGGGTCGGGCCGCCTCCCGTCCGGGCACGCTCGGCCGCGGCCTGCGTCGCCGCGTAGACTGCCAGCACGTCGTTGCCGTCCACGATCACGCCCGGCATGGCATAGCTGCTCGCTCGCAAAGCCAGGTCGGCCACGGGCGCCTGCATAGCTTGCGGCGTGCCCTCGCCGTACAGGTTGTTCTCACAGAAGAAGACCACGGGCAGCTTCCAGAGACCGGCCAGGTTCAAGGCCTCGTGGAAGGCCCCCTCGTTGGTCGCGCCGTCCCCGAAAAACGCCAACGCGACGCGCGGCTCCTTGCGGATCTGAAAAGCCAGGGCCGCGCCCACCGCGATCGGGATGCCGCCGCCCACAATCCCGTTCGCGCCCAGGATCCCCAGTCCGAAGTCCGCCATGTGCAACGAACCGCCCCGGCCGAGGCAATAGCCGGTTGTGCGCGCGGCCAGCTCGGCCATCATGTACTTAGGGAGGCCGCCCTTGGCGACCAGGTGTCCGTGGCCGCGGTGGGTGCTGGTGATCACGTCATCCGGCCGGAGCGCCGCGCACGCGCCGACCGCTGTGGCCTCCTGGCCGACGCAGCTATGGATGAAGCCGGGGATCAGCCCGGCGCGGCGTTCGGCGATGGCGCGCAGCTCGAACTCGCGCACCGTCAGCATCTGCCGATAGAGTTCGAGCAACTGTTCCTTTGGGTAATCCTCGATCTTCACGGGTCCTCCGCCGCGCGGCGCCTGCCGCAACCAACCGTGCGAGTCATTGCGATGACCTTTGGGTGAGTGTTTCTCACGTAAGCAGCAGGGCCAGCGGCCTCTCGACGAGTTGCTTGACCCGCTGCAGAAAACGCGCCGCGGCGGCCCCGTCCACGATGCGATGGTCGAAACTCAGGCTGAGGGTCACCATCGGCCGCGCCACCACCCCACCGTCGCGCGCCACAGCCTTCTCCGCGATCCGGCCCACCCCCAGGATCGCGGCCTGCGGGGGGTTGATGATCGGCGTGAAGCCATCCACATCCCACGCGCCCAGGTTCGTGATGGTGAAAGTGCCGTCCGCGAAATCTTCCGGCAATGAAGCACTCACCAGCGCCCGGTCGATCAGCGCCGCATAGCCGGCCTGGATGGCGGGCAACGTAAGCCGATCCACCCCACGCAACACCGGTGTCATCAATCCCCGCTCCGTATCCACAGCCAGGGCCAGGTTGATCTCGGGCAACAGGTGGATGCCGTCGGGCGCCAGCCGGGCATTGAGCCGGGGATGCTCGCGCAGGGCCCGCGCGGTCAGGGCGGCCAGGAGCGCGTTGTAGGACAGCTTGTTCTCCGGCGAAAGCTCCAGGTTCAATTGGGCGTGCGCGGAGACCAGGTTGGTGGCTTCGGCCTCGGTGAACAGCGTGACGTGCGGCGCGGTGAATGCGCTCTCGCTCATCCGCTGCGCGATCACCCGCCGGATGCCGGTCATGGGGATCACTTCCTCGGCCCGCCCAAGTGGAGGCTCATGCGGCGTACTGCGTACTGCGTGCTGCGGTGCCTGGGTTGTGGGATGCGCGAGCGGGGAAGCTACTTCGTGGTCCCGGGCAGGTCGCGCCTTGCGTCTTGCGTCCTCCACATCCACCCGCGTGACCCGGCCATCCGGGCCGCTGCCCTGTACCTCGCTTATGTCAATTCCATCAGCGGAGGCGATGCGCCGCGCCAGCGGCGTTGCGTCGATCTCCGCGGCCGGTGGGGTCGCCGTGGCTGGCTGGCCGGCCGCGTGCGCCAGCGCGACGTCAATGGCCTGCACCCGGCCATTCGGGCCCCGCCCGGTCACCTGATCCAGGGAAACATCCCACTGAGCGGCCAGCCGCCGGGCCTTGGGTGTGATCTCGACCCGGCCAGATCGCGCCGCGGGCACGTTTGGCAGCGGGGCAACTGGCAGGGTCTGGGATGTGATGGAGTTGGACGTGGCCTGGCTGGCTTTGGCCGGCTGGCGGCGTGCCTCCGCGGCTGTGCGAAACTCACAAACGGGCGCGCCAGACGGGACGGTGGTCCCGGCCGGCGCCAGGATCTCCCCCAGCACGCCGTCGGCCGGCGCGACCAGTTCTAGCGTGACCTTCTCGGTCTCGTAGCTGCACAGCGCCTCCTCGGCCTTGACGGCATCGCCGGGCGCTCTCACCCACTCTGTGATCGTGCCCTCTGTCATGGTCAGACCCAACTTGGGCATGATGATCTGCATCGTGGTACTTCCTCTGATAGCTGTGGGCGTCCCTTGACGGCGCGTAGCATAGCACGTCCGGGTCAATCTGTCAATCGTCAGTTTACATATGCGCGCCAACGCGTGATGATTCAGCAGGAACGAGGCACCCCAGCCCGATCGAAGGGCGGAGGGCCGCTCCCCCTCTCCTGGCGACGGAACGACTGTCGCCAGGAGAGGGGGCTGGGAGGGGAGGTCGGCCATTCTCAGGGCGAGGGGGCTGGGAGGGGAGGTCGGCCATTCTCAGGGC
>MNXL01000355.1 GCA_001871755.1 Anaerolineae bacterium CG2_30_64_16 | reverse complement strand
AGCAAAGCCACGAATACCCTTCGGGGTACTCAATGTCATTAAGATAAGGGAACTAGCCCAGACCTGACAGGTTGTCGGGGTCACTTTTCAGCATACATCCACATCTGATGAGACCGAATCCGGCTTGAAACGCTACTTCGGGAAACCTGTCAGGTCTTAACTTAATGACATTGTCGTCGGCCTGGATGCTGATGGGGCTCCAGCAGATGTCCTACGCCCTGGTCGACGAGCCGGCGCTGCTGACCGACATCTTCCGGACGACCGCGGCATTCTGGACCCAGGCGGGGTTGCGGTTGATCGCGACGGGCGTGGATGCGCTGGTCGTCCACGACGATCAGGGATCGAACAGTGGCACGTTCTTCTCGCCAACGCGCTTCCGCCAGATGGTGTTGCCCCACCTGCGCCAGCAGATCGTGACGCTGCGGGCGGCCGGTGTCCCCATCATCCTGCACAGTTGTGGCAACGTCAACGCCATCCTCCCCGACCTGGTCGAGACGGGGATCGCCGGCCTCAACAACCTGCAACGCGGCGCCCACATGGACTTGCAGGCGGTCAAGGCGGCCTATGGGGACCGGTTGTGTCTGATCGGCAACGTGGACGCATCGGGCGTGATGAGTACAGGCGCCCCGGACGAGGTAACCCAGGCGGTGATCGAGGCGATCCAGATCGGCGCGCCCGGCGGCGGTTACATCCTGGCCACCGATCACTCTTTCCACGAAGGGATTCCGATCGAAAACGTGCTCGCGTTCATCGCCGCGGGCCGAGAACATGGAGGCTACGCATGACGCTCAGCTATCTCTCCATCGAGGAAAAACGCGAGATCTTGCGCGGGGTCTACAGGCTGGAATCCGGGTTGCCCGTCCCACTGCTCGTGCAACCGTTCGCCAAATGGTATGCGACGCAGGAGGTCATGGAGGATTGGGCGCTCGATCTGGCGCGCCAGACCGCGCGCAATCACGCCCAGGAAGCGGTCTATGACTTCACCGTGCCGCACCTCAAGACCGGGATCGGACTGGGCGCGTTGGCGGCCGCGTTCGTTGGCGGCTGCGAGTTCAATGACAAGAGCGATGCGTGGATCCGCCCGATCATCGGCGCCGACCCGGCAGCGGTTTACCGGCTGGCGCCGCCCAACCTGCGGCGGTCCGGAATGAACTCGCTGATCCTGGACCGGATCGCCTGCTTCCAGGCGCACGGGGCCTACCCGCTCCAGCCGTGCAACATCGCCTCGCCCCTCACGACCGCCTCGTACATCTGGGGCTATTCCGACTTCCTGGCCGCCATCGTCGAGCACCGGGACGCAGTGCATCATCTGCTCGAACTGGTGACCGAGGCCACGATCGTCTGGGTGCGGACCCAGATGGCGGCCATTCGGGATCTGTGGTGCCTGAGCCATGAGGATTGGTGGATGCCAACCGAGATGGGCATCCGGGTCAGCGACGACGTGCTGGCCGCGATCTCGCCGAGGCACTACCGGGAGTTCGGTGTGCGCTACAACAACGTCCTCTCGCGCGAGTTCGGTGGCATCGTGATCCACTCCTGCGGCAACATCGTCTACCAGATCCCCACGATCCTCGAGATCGAGAACGTGCGGGCCATCGACCTGGCGCTGCCGCACAACGATCCCGTGAAACTGCGGGACGCCGCGGCCGGTCGTGTCCCGCTGACCATGCGCTACTGGATCCAGGATTGGGAAGACGAGATCGCGCCGGACCTGGCGGCGTACACTGATCGGATGGTGGAGCTGTTCGGGCCGCGGGGCATCTTGTTGCAGATGCAGACGCCGACCATCCAGGACGCGGTCGAGCTCTCGACGCGATTCCGCCAGAGACCCTGGGGCATCGGCTGATGGAGAGCTACGACCGTTTCCTGGCGACCTTGCGCGGTGAGCTGCCCGACCGCGTGCCGATCGCTTGCTGGCTGGGACTGCCCTATCTCCTGGAACAGACGCCGGCCGCCCGGAGCTACATCGACCTCTACCGGCTCTGGATCGAAGACCCCGTCACCACGATCGTCGCCATCCAGGAGCGCCTCGGCCTCGACCCGATGGTACTCACCCAGAGCGAACACCCCGGCGAAGTGATCACCTACCCTGCGCTCCTGTCCTCCTACCCGGAAGACGCGCGGGCCACGTGGCGCGAACGGCGGGAGGTGGTCGGCCAGGAAGCGAGTCACCAGGTCGTCCGGCGCACGGTCACCACGCCGGGGGGCGAGTTGAGCTACACCTACCGGCTGGACAACCATGCCCGCAGCACGTTCCAGCACCTGCTGAAGCGCGAGGAGGATCTGGAACTGCTGCGCTTCATGCCGGACCCGGCTCGACTCGACATCTCGCAACTCACGCAGATGGTGCGGCAGGTGGGCCGCCGCGCGGTGTTCCACCATGTGACGCCCGGCGTCTGGGACGAGGCGTGCCAACTGAGGGGGATCAACAACCTCTCGCTGGACATTTACGATCGGCCCGAGTGGGTGCACCGGCTGATGCGCACGATCACCGACCGGCAGGTCCGGCTGATGCGCCGCCTGGCCGAGAGCGGCATCCAAACCATCAACTACAACGAAACCTGGGTGGGGTTCGGCATCTCGCCGAAAGCGTATCGCGAGTTCATCCTGCCGTACGATCGGGAGGTCGTCTCGGCCATCCATGCGGCCGGGATGTTGGTCTCGTATCACAACTGTGGCCGGGCGAGCAAGCTATTGGAGCTGCACGTCGAAACCGGCGCCGATGCCCTCGAAACCCTGACCCCCAAAGGGCGTTCAGGTGACGTGGACCTGGCCGACGCCAAAGCCCGGGTCGGTGACCGCATCACCCTATATGGCGGGTTCAATGAACACGTGCTGGCTGAGGGGACCGCGGCCGACGTTGTCGCCGAGGTACGGCGCTGCCTGGATGCGGCCGGGGGCGGCGGTCGCTACATCCTGCGCGCCACGGGCCAGATCATGGCCGCCCGGCCCGGGAACATCGAGGCGATGACCGAAGCCGTGCGCAGATATGGCGTCTATCGGACTTGACACGGTGACATGGGGACGCGGGGACGCGGGGACGCGGTGAAGGGGTGATTTTGGGGCTGTGGCCGGACTGTGACCGAGCCACCGTGGTTCGGTCACAGTCCTTATGTCACTAACATGTGCCCCTTGCTCGGGCCGGTCTCCTGACCGTGCCCGTTCTGGAGACGTTGCCGGACGAGCGAAGTGCCCGGAATCCGAAAAGAAGACGAGATGACAACACCTTTTCAAGTTCCACATCCCGATTTTGCGCGTTGTGACGCGTTCTGGGCGCGGCAGGAGAGCGACAGGCCGCTGCTGGCGGGATGGGTCGGCAGTTACGAGGCCTCGCAGCTCTACCCGGTCGGCCTCTCCCGGCTGCCGGCCAAGGCGTTGGAGCCGGCCGACATCGACTTCGAGCTGTTCCGCGAGGACTACGAGCGGCTCTTCGCCGACCACAAGGGGACCGGCGCCGACGTGCCCTGGGCGGCCTTCCCGCTGATGGTCGTGCCGTGGCTGGAGGCGATCTGCGGCTGCCCTATCCAGCACCGCGACGGCAACATCTGGGCCGAGCCGTGGCTGGAGGATTACGACCGCCTGGAAGAAAAGGGGCTCAGGCTCGACCACGCCTGGCTCGACCGGCTGGTCGCGTTCACGCGGTGGCTGGTGGATCTGTCCGCCGGCCGGTTTCCGGTAGCGCTGAGCCTGCTGCGCGGACCGACGGACGTCTTGGCCGCGCTGCGCGGCGCGCAGCAGATGGTCCTCGATTTCTACGACCGGCCGGGCCCGGTGGCGCGGCTCCTGGATCGACTGGCAACGGTCTGGGTTCAGGCCGTCCAGGCCCAGCTTGCCCAGATCCGGCCCTTTGCGGGCGGCTACAGCTTCAGCGTCCAGACCCTTTGGGCGCGGCGGCCGGGCGGTTGGTTCCAGGATGACGCCATCGCCTACTCCTCGCCCCGGTTCTATCGCCGGCTGTCCCGCGACCCCGAGGCGCGGCTGTCACAGGCGCTGCCGCTAACGGGCATCCACCTCCATTCGCCGGCCCTGTTCACGGTGGATGACCTGGTGGAGATGCCCGATCTGGACGTGATCGAGGTCAACCTGGACGTCGTCGGGTTGCGCATTCCAGAAATGATCCCGCGGTTCCAGCAGATCCTGGCCCGCAAGCGGCTCTTCGTGTGGGGCGCGCTCACCGCCGCGGACCTGAAGCTGATGCGCGACCAGTTGCCGGCCCGCGGCCTGGCGTTGCAGCTCATGGGGGACACGCCGGAGCAGGTGCGGACGCTGCTCGATCAGGCCAGGGCGATCTGGCGCAGCGCGATCCCAGGGCGGGACTGGCAAGAGTGGAACCAACGGCCCACCGAGTAACTTGACAATGTCACGTTGTCAAGGTAGCCTACCCGGTGTACCGCAGCATTGCCCGACCGGCCATCACTCATCCCGTTCCTGTCGCAATCCAACTGGAGGTCGTATCCCATGGAACAAACCGGCTTCAAGGTCTACGGTTACCGCTGGATCATGCTCCTGACGTTCATGTCCGCCGTTGCCATCAACCAGATGCTCTGGATCACCTTCGCCCCGATCACGGGCGATGCGGCCAGGTATTACGGGGTCTCCGACCTCAACATCGGCCTGCTGTCCCTGATCTTCATGCTGGTCTACATCGTCTTCTCAATCCCCGCCTCATGGGTCATTGATACTTACGGAATCCGGCGCGCCGTCGGCATCGGCGTCGCCTTGACAGGCGCGTTTGGCCTGCTGCGCGGCGCGGTGGCCCATAGCTACCCGCTGGTGCTCGTTGCCCAAATCGGCATCGCCATCGGGCAACCGTTCATCCTCAACGCGGTGACCACCGTGGCGGCCCGCTGGTTTCCGCTGCGGGAACGCGCGACCGCGGCAGGTCTCGGCTCATTGGCCATGTACCTGGGCATCCTGGTGGGTCTGGCGCTCACCCCATACCTCACGCTCCACACGGACATCGCCCGCATGCTCGTGATCTACGGGGTCGCAGCGGGGCTGGTCACCCTGCTCTTCTTTGCGCTCGCGCGCGAACGTCCGCCAACGCCTCCCTGTCCGCCGGACCAGGAAGGGCGCTCCCTGGTCCTCGACGGGCTCAAGCAAATCGTGCGCCAGAAGGACTTCCTCCGCCTGATGGCGATTTTTCTGGTGGGCTTGGGCGTGTTCAACGCGGTGACGACGTGGATCGAAGACATTCTCAGGCCCAGGGGCTTCTCGATCACCCAGGCCGGAAACACGGGGGGGCTGATGATTGTCGGTGGGATTGTCGGCGCGCTGATCATGCCGGCGCTCTCCGACCACTATCGCCGGAGAACGCCGTTTCTGATCGCGGCCTTGATCGGCGCGACCCTCGGTCTGGTCGGTCTCACCTATGCCACAGGCTACCCGCTGCTGCTCGCCTCGGCCTTTCTCCTGGGTTTCTTCCTGCTCAGCGCCGGCCCCATCGGATTCCAGTATGGCGCCGAGGTGACCTATCCGGCCCCAGAAGGCACGTCGAACGGCCTGCTGTTGCTCATGGGGCAAATCTCGGGGATCGCATTCATCTTGGGGATGGACAGCTTGAAAGCCCCGGGTACGGGCGCGATGACCCTGCCCCTGGGGCTGCTCGCCGGGCTGATGGTCCTGAGCCTGCTGCTCTGCACCGGGCTCCGGGAAGCGCCTGCGCTGGCCGTGCACCATCCAGACCGCTGAGTAGTACTACGCCACAACACTGCGCAGGGCGACCGCCCCGTCCGTGGGCATGAAATATCCCAAAGTATATCCCAAACGAATTTGGGATATACTTTGGGAAAAGGAGACGCGTTATAATCACCCCATTCGGCCGGCGAGGCAATCCGACATCTTCGGGAAGGAGGACCCATGCGTTCCGCTACCAACGTGATCCTGGCCTTGGGGATTATCGGTCTATCCGCGCTGGGATGTCCCCGCTCAGCGCCAACCGTTATGCGGCCGCCCAACCCAGAACCTTTATCCGATCAACCGCCCTCCGCTGTGGCAAGCCAGCGCGCCGTTGACTATCTCTGGGAGCAATACAACCCGACTGTGGGACTCCTGCGCGAGTCACCGACCGTCGCGCCCAACACCTACTGGCTGGCCACCGACAACCGGCTGGCCGGCTACGCCTTCGAGGCGATCGGCACGCCCGAAACGCTCGACCACGCCCGGACCATCTCAGCCACCCTTTGGGCTTACGACACACCTGACCACGGGCTGATCGAGGCGCTGCAAGGCCAGCCAGTCACCTGGCCGCCGTACACCGAAACCCAAACGGTGTTGACCACGACCGGCGGCGGCGAAACGATCAAGCTGGAAACGCGGCTGGCCGGCGCTCGCTACGCCGATTGGGTCGAATACGCCGACCTGGCGCTGTACGCCGCGCTGGATGCCTGGAACAAAGGCCAGCGCGACCTGGCCCGTGAACGCTATGCCTCGGCGCTGGCGCTATTCGACGGCGTCGGCTTCGCCGACAAAGCTTATGAGTTCCCGTCCCCAGGCAGATCCGCCCTCCACGAAACCTACAAACTGGCGTTGGCTGTCTACGTCGCCCAGGTCATCAGCGAACCAACCAATGCCAGCATCCTGCAAGCGCTTCTGGATCAACAGGCGCCTCCAGAAACGTCCTACATGGGCGCTCACTACTCTGGCGGCTTTTACACCTTGTACGACGCCGATGGGCTTTCCCAAGGCGACCCCAGCACCGAAACCACAGCCTATGCCATTCTCGCCCTCAACGCCGAGCCAAAAGAGCGCGTCTGCAAGACTCACCTGCCCTTAATCCCATATCGGCGACCAGAGCCAGGGGATGCCATTCGGCGTGGGGTAGCCTTTCTTGTGAGCCAATACAATCCTGACCTGAGACTCCTGCAAGAAGCGCCTGAGCTTGAGCCGTACACCCACCATTACTACCTGACCAACGACAACGCGTTGGCTGCCTACACGTTGGAGACTCTCGGGGTCGAGCCAGAGCTGACCACCACGCTGCGAGCCAGCCTGGCGCACTACGGCTACGACCACAACGGTTTCATCGAGGTGGCCTGGGGAGAGCCGATCCGGTGGCCGCCCTACCACCATATCGACCAGATCGTGGCCCGGTCCGGCGAGGATACGATTCTCCAGGAGATCCACGCCGGGCCGGGCTACTTCTACGACTGGTCCGCCTACTCGAACCTGGCCTTCATGGCCGTGCTCAACGAGCACAATCTGGGCAACAGCGAGGCCGCGCGGCGGTTGTACGAGATCGAGATGTCCACTTTCGATGGCCTCGGCTGGCAAGACAAGGCTTACTGGGACCGCGCCGGCGTCTATGAGACCATCGGGCCGGCCTGGGCGCTGTACGCCGGCGCCACGATCGGCGCGACCGTGGACCAGCGGGTGCTCCGGAGTCTGCTCGCCCAGCAAGACCCCGTCTCCGGCGGTTTTCACACCCACTATCGGCCGGGCGAACCGCGCCTGGCCGACGCCAACGTCGAGACGACCTGCCTGGCGCTCCTCGGGCTGGACGCCTACCGGGTAGACAAGTAGACAAGGGATAAGTAGACAAGGGATAAGTAGACAAGGCGTCCCTTATCCCTTGTTTCCTTGTCCCCTTGTTTCCTTGTCTACCTCACCACCACCACCGGCAGATACCGCACGTGTGCGCCCCGCGCCGCGATCTCGGCGGCTGAGATCTCCCCTAGCACCGATTGGCCCTGGTAGACCACGTCAGTCGAACGCCAGTCGGAGAAGCTGAAGCGCACCGCGGTCCGGCCCGCTGCCAGCACCTTGAAGCGCAGCCGGGCGATGACGAACTGGCCGCTGGCCGCGGTCCCGCCTGCGCTGGAGGCCACGAAGTCAAGCTGGCCCCAGGCCGGGTCCACGCGGTTCAGCAGCACCGCCGGGAACGCCGTTCCCGGCTGAACTGTCGTCACGGGCGCGCCGGAAGCGTCCACCGCTTGCAGCAGCGCCGGGTCGTAGTCCAGGTACAACTCGACCGTGTCCACCGGCTGCGTACCCGCATCGGCGATCACGTCCAGCGCGATCACCTGGCCCACGGCCGCCAGCGCGGACGATGGCGCCAGCCGCAGCGAGACCGGGCCGGTCGCTTCCCTGAGACCTTCGAGGTCTCCGAGGCCTCGAAGGTCTGGCTCTGCCGCGGACGCGACGGTCGCGCCGAGCAGCAGGTCGCCCCGCCGGCCCAGGTTGGGTTTCAGCAGGTTCAGGTCGGCCAGGTTGACCGTGTCGTCCTCGTTGAAGTCGGTGCGCGGGTCGAAACCGGGCTGGCCCTGGCTCTTGCCGAAGGCCGCGGCCAGCAGCGAGACGTCGCGGCGCCGAGCAGCAGGTCGCCCCGCCGGCCCAGGTTGGGTTTCAGCAGGTTCAGGTCGGCCAGGTTGACCGTGTCGTCCTCGTTGAAGTCGGTGCGCGGGTCGAAACCGGGCTGGCCCTGGCTCTTGCCGAAGGCCGCGGCCAGCAGCGAGACGTCGCGG
>MNXL01000354.1 GCA_001871755.1 Anaerolineae bacterium CG2_30_64_16 | reverse complement strand
CCCCAATTATTGAGAGGATACGGCGGCGTGTTCTGCAACTGCCAAAGGACTTACGCCCAACTGTACTAGACGCACGCTGAAATCTCAACGCGCGTCATTCCCGCGAACGCGGGAATCCAGGAGCCTGGTTCCCGCTTTCGCGAGAATGACGTCTCGCGTTCGCGGGTGTGACTGAGCGAAGCATGTCCTGAGCAACGTCGAAGGGCATGTCCTGAGGTCCCTCCTGAGTTACATCCTGAGTTCATCGAAGGGCCTGTCGAAGGGCGACGGCGAAGGGCCGAAGACTGGCGTGCACTCAGTGTAGCCCTGTGGGGTCTGCCCTGGCGCTCACGGGCGCCTCTTGGGGCTATGACAGGTGTTCCTCATGATCGACGTGCTCTCGGCGTTCGGGTTGTCGGCTGCCACGGGGCTGAATGCCTGGCTCCCGCTGCTGATCGTCGGATTGCTCGCGCGCTACACGGATCTGATTACGCTGCGTGCCCCGTGGCGCGCATTGGAGAACGCCTGGGTGCTGGCGGTGTTGGCCGTGCTGCTGATCATCGAGATGACCGTGGACAAGATCCCCGTGGTGGACACGGTCAACGATGTGATCCAGACGGTCATCAGGCCGGCAGCCGGCGCGGTGCTTTTCGCGGCCAGCGCCAACGTTATCAGTGACGTGAGCCCGGTTCTGGCGTTGATCTGCGGCCTGTTGGTCGCGGGCGGCGTGCATGCTGCCAAGGCGACGGCGCGGCCGGTGATCACAGCCACTACCGCGGGGATTGGCAATCCGGTGGTCAGCGTGGTCGAGGATGTCGTGTCGGGCGCCACGACGATCGTCGCGATCGTGTTGCCCGCAGTGGCCGCCGCAGCCGTTCTCGGCTTGCTGGCGCTTTTCGGATGGTGGTATTTCCGCCGCCGGAGGCGCCGCGCTGCCAGATTTTGACCCGATCAAGGGCAAGCCCTTGATCGGGCGACTACTCGTCATGCTCCCGCAGGCGAAGACCCTGCGGGAGACCACTGTCCCCTCAAAGGTTCGGTGTCGTGCCTCAAGAGGTAGTTCCTCGGGTTTCGGTGGTCGTGCCCGCCTATAACGCGGCGGAAACGCTGCCCTCCTGCCTGGCGGCGCTGGCGAATCAGACCTGCCCCGCATCTGACTACGAACTGATTGTGGTGGACGACGGTTCCACTGATGGCACGGCCGACATCGCCCGGGCCGCGGGGGTCCAGGTGATCACGCAATCCAACGCGGGGCCGGCCGCCGCGCGCAATCGCGGTGCGGCCGCGGCGCGCGGCGAGTTGCTGCTCTTCACCGACAGCGACTGCGCGCCGACGCCGGGCTGGATCGCCGCGTTGATCGCGGCCTTTGCAGATCCCCGCGTGGCCGGCGCCAAAGGCGCCTATCTGACCCACCAACGGGGCATCGTCCCCCGCTTCACCCAGCTCGAATACCAGGAACGCTACGACCGGATGGCCGGCGCCGAGACCATCGACTTCATCGACACCTACAGCGCGGCCTATCGCCGGGACATTTTCCTGGCCAACCGCGGGTTCGACACCGTCTTTCCCATCGCGGAAGACCAGGAATTCTCCTTTCGGCTGGCGGAAAAGGGCTACCGGCTGGCCTTCGTGTCCGAGGCGCAGGTTTACCACCGCCACAACCCGACCGTGCGCGCTTACGTCCGGCGCAAGTTCCTGATCGGCTATTGGAAGGCGCTGCTGGCCCGTTGGCACCCCGGCCGGATGATCAAGGATTCCCATACGCCGCAGACGTTGAAGCTCCAGATGGGGTTGGCGGCCGCGCTGTTGGGCGGTTTGCTGGTTGGCGCGTCGGTCAGTCTGTTGATGGGTCACCTCTGGTCGTTAGGTTTCGCGGTTGTGGCGATTTCGGCGTTGGCCTTCCTGGCCAGCACCGGCCCGTTTCTGGTCAAGGTCTGGGCGCGGGATCGCCGGGTGTTGGCGCCAGCGTTGGGGCTGCTGTGGGTGCGGGCGCTGGCGTTGGGATGTGGGTTTGCGCTGGGACTGGTGCGTTTTCGCGGCCAGGTGGGGGAGCGCCGGCCGGCGCTCAGTGGTTGGCAGCGGGCCGTCAAGCGCCTGATCGACCTGGTGGTGGCCGCGGCGGGACTGGTCGTGATCGCCCTGCCGATGGCGATCATCACGGTGGCCGTCAAGCTGGATGCGCCCGGCCCGGCCATTTTCCTGCAAACCCGGATCGGCCAGAACGGCCAGCCGTTCCGCATTTTCAAGTTCCGCACCATGGTGGATCGCGCTGAGGCGCTGTTGCCGCAGTTGGTGGACCTCGATGCGCTGTCTCAGCCCGCGTTCAAGCTGCAGGACGACCCGCGGGTGACGCGGGTGGGACGTTTTCTGCGGCGCTTCAGCCTGGACGAGCTGCCCCAACTGGTCAACGTGCTGCGCGGGGAGATGAGCATGGTGGGGCCGCGGCCGGAAGAGGCCACGCTGGTGGCGCGTTACACCGACGATCAACGCCGCCGGCTGGCGGTCAAGCCCGGCATGACCGGCCCCATGCAGGTCAACGGCCGCGGGGACCTGCCCTTCGAGCAGCGGCTGGCGTTGGAGCTGGATTACATCGAACACTACTCGCTGCGGCGAGATCTGGCGATCCTGTTCCGTACGTTGCCGGCGGTTTTGCGCGGAGAGGGCGCGTATTAGTCGGCGGCGTAGCAGGGTGCGAACCCAGAAAGAGAAAGCTCAACTTTGGTTCTTGTAGGGCAGAGCTTCGAGGGCCACCAGATCGGTCAAGGCATCGAACTCGGGGTCTTTGTGCAGCAATGTGGCCTGTGTCCGGATCGCATAGGCCGCGATCATGGCATCTGCCAGCGAGAGGTGCTGAGTCGCTTTCAGCCGGGCGGCCGTCAGCAAGGTTGCCTCATCGATCTCCCACATGACCTTCACTGGCAACTGCTTGATCAAGGCATAGCGACGATTGGCTTCTGCCTCCCCTCGCTCTTGCTGGCTGATGTAGTATGCTTCCAACAACACCGGCCAGGGCAGCAGCGCTGTCCCGCGGCGGAGCACTTCTTCGACCCGATCGGCTCCGTCTTCATCTTCGATCAATGTCAGGATGGCCGAAGTGTCCAGAAGGAAACGGTTAGCGTTCATGATTGCGGTCTTCGCACCGGGCGGCCAACAGCCTCTCAACCAGCTTCTCCCCACGACCAAGCCCGCGCAGTTCCCTTACCGCATCAGCCGGCACGGGGATGACCTGGATGGTCCTACCATCGTCCAGCCAGACGAGGTGATCTCCTTCCGAGATCTGATAGCGTTTTCGAATGGGCGCCGGGATGACGGTCTGCCCGCGTCTTGTGATTGCTGTCTGCATGATTATCCTCCTTTCGCACATCTTACAAGACAAGGAGATAAAACGCAAGTCAACCGGAGCGCTAGACAGCTATCCAGAGCGCCTGGCGCCGCGCGAACTGAGAATGAAACGTTCTTGCCATCCAATCCTGTTGCGATTGACCGCCGTCCTTTCGCGTGCTAGAATAGCGTCGTGAACGCCACCCTCCCCTCCAACTTCGCCCAGAAACTGGACACCTTGCCCGAACGGCCTGGGGTCTACTTGATGCGCGACGCCCGGCAGACGGTGATCTACGTTGGCAAGGCGGTGGTGCTCCGCAACCGCGTCCGCTCCTATTTTCACGCCAGTGCGCGCCACGACCCGAAGACGCTGCGCCTGGTGGGCGAACTCGCCGACCTGGAGTGGATCGTTACGGATACCGAGCTGGAAGCGTTGATCCTGGAAAACGAGCTGATCAAACGTTACCGGCCGCGCTTCAACATCCGCCTCCGGGACGACAAAACCTACCCGTACATCAAGATTCACTGGCAGGAGGATTACCCCAGGATCAGCATCGTCCGGCGCATGGAGCGGGACGGCGCGCGCTACTACGGGCCATTCACTTCGGGTTACGCGGTGCGCCAGACGCTGGACGCGCTGCGCCGGGTCTTCCCCTATCTGGATTGCGACCGGGAGATCACCGGCCGCGATCCCAAGCCGTGTCTTTACTATCACATCAAACGGTGTGCCGGCCCGTGTATCGGCGCAGTGGATCGGGAAGCCTATCGCGAGATCATCGGCGGGCTGGCCGATTTCCTGGAAGGGGACAGCGACGCGGTGCTGGCCCAATTGACCGGGCACATGACGGCCGCGGCCGAACAGCTCCAGTTCGAGCGTGCGGCGCAACTGCGGGACCAGATCCGGGCGGCCCGGCAGATCGTCGAGCGACAGAAGGTGGTCAGCGGCAAACAGGAAGACCAGGACGTAATCGCGTTTGCGCAAGACGAGCGCACCGGCGAGGCGTGTGTGCAGGTATTCTTCATCCGCCGCGGGAAACTGATCGGCCGGGAGAGCTTTGTGCTGGAAGGGGTGGACAGCCATCAGAACGGCGAATTGATCGCCGCGTTCGTCCAGCAGTTCTACGATGAGGCGGCCTTTGTGCCCCCGAGCATCCTGCTGCCCAAGGATCTGGACGAGCGGCTGATCATCGAGCAGTGGCTGCGGAGTAAGCGCAACGGCGGCAAGGTCATGCTGCGCGTGCCCAAGCGCGGCCCCAAGCGGGCGTTGGTGCAGATGGCCACGGAAAACGCCGCCGCGACCCTGACCAGTTTGCAGGCCCAGTGGCAGGCGGACACCAACCGGCTGACCGAGGCGCTGACTCAGTTGCAGGAGGCATTGGCGCTCCCGGACCCGCCGGGTCGCATCGAGTGTTTCGACATTTCGACTTTGCAGGGCACGCACACCGTGGGGAGCATGGTGGTCTTTGCCAGGGGTACGCCAGCCAAGAGTGACTATCGTCGCTTCACCGTGAAGGGCAAGGGCGCGCACGGCGAGCCGGATGACTACGCGGCCATGCGCGAGGTGCTACGGCGCCGGTTTCGCCGGGCCGTGGAGGACGCCCTGCCTGACCCCGGGCAGAAGGCGCGGCCTTCGAGCGCAGCGTGGCGGCGGCTGCCGAATTTGCTGATCGTGGACGGCGGCAAGGGGCAGCTCGGCGTGGCGATGGAAGTGCTGGCGGAGTTCGGGCTAACCGAGGCGGCGCCGGTAGTCGGCCTGGCCAAGCAGCGGGAAGAGCTGTTCCTGCCCGGCCGCGCCGAGGGCATCCTCCTGGCGCCGGGCAGCCAGGGCCTGTTCCTGGTCCAGCGCATCCGCGATGAGGCGCATCGTTTTGCCATCACGTTCCATCGCCAGAAGCGCAGCCAGGCCGCGGTGGCCTCGCAGCTTGACGCTGTACCCGGCATCGGCCCGGCCCGGCGCAAGGCGTTGCTCAAGCATTTCGGCTCGCTGGAGGCCATCCGCCAGGCGTCGGTCGAGGAACTGGCGAACGTGCCAGGGATGACCCTGGCCGCGGCCCAGAGTGTGCGGGAGGGGTTGTGAGATGGCGCTGACACCCGCACAGGCCGCTGAGGTCTGGGAGTTGTTCAAGGATTCGCCGCTGTTTGCCAAATGGCCCAACATCCAACTTCAGATACCTCATCTGTTGGATGCCATCACGCTCAACGTTGGCCAAACGCTTTTCACACCTGGCGACGCGCCTGTTCACTTGTTCTTGGTTGGGAGGGGTGGCATACGCCAGACCGTTGTGGACGATGGACGGGTCTGGTTTCAGCAGGACTTTGGGCCTGGGCAGTATTTAGGGCAGCAAGCGCTTTTCTCTGGCGAATATCAGTCGAGAGCCGTGGCCACCGCCGAGACGACACTCTACCGCATGAGTGCGGCTAACTTGCGCGTCGCCCTGGAATGGAACGCCAACCTGCGTGAAACCCTTCTTCAGGAAGAACGAGCGAGTCGCTTGCGTCGCACCCCCTTGCTGCGAAGCCTGCCCGACGCATACGTACGCTGGTTGGCGCAAGCTACTGAGGAAGTGGACATTGCCGAGGACGCCAGCCTGCCACTGGGGGACAAACCCGGGCTCTGGATCGTCGACCTGGGACAGGTTGCAGTGACCGGGCCTGCCAACCCGCATGCGTCCACATGGCCACGATGGCGGATTACGTCTGGCAACTTCCTGATCGCTCCCAGCGACAACCTTCGCTTCGGCCACAACTGTGTTGCCGAGAGTGCCATTGCCGGCTTGCCCACACATTTGTACTATTTGCCGGCTGAGGATACCGATCGCTTGGTCTCTGCTTTCCCTGATGTCGGCAATATCATCCGCAAGCCTCTTGATGCCGCCGCAATTCTGGCAGGCATGGAGTTGTTCCGGGATTTGTCTGATCGCCAGCGCCAGCACCTGGCGCAGTTTTGCGGCTGGGAGTTCGTGCCGGCGCGGCAGAACATTACGACCCAAGGAAACGTTGGGCACAGCTTCGTGATTCTGCGTGAAGGCGCGGCGATCGTCACCGCACTGGATAATCAAGGACGCTCGCGCCCGCGCAACTACTTGGGTGTCGGAGACGGGTATGGCGAGACATCGTTGCTGCAAGGAAAGCCCCGTGACGCGACGGTGCGGGCTGTGACAGCTCAGGGATTACGGGGCCAGCCTGGATTGGCAGGCGCAGAACTCGTCATCCTGGATCGGCGTGATCTGCAATTTGCTTTTGCGGACGACCGGACTCTGTGGCGGCCTGGCATCCAGCTATTCGACCGCTCAATCCAGGCAAAGGAAGAGAAACAGCCATTCAAGTGGCTAGATGAGGGCGAGGCCGTCATCTGGCGTGGCCGTGGACATACCCTCTGGTTTATAATTCCAGAGGTGAGCGTCATCTTGGGCGCCATCATGTTTTGGTTAGTGCCAAAGGTCCTGATGGTTAATGATCCAAATCTGTGGAACACCTTTGAAATAGCCTTCTTAGTCCTGGCTGGTTTGTTTGGCGTTCCGCTTGGTACCTGGGTCGCGGTCAACTATTTCGATGATTACTATGTAGTGACCAATCGTCGCGTGGTCCGACGAGATCGTCAATTGCTGATGTTCGAATCCCGTATAGAAGCGCCCATAGACATGGTGCAGGATGTAACCGTGAAGATCGACCTGTATGGCCAGATTTTCGGTTTCGGGGATCTTATGGTCCGGACTGCTGCCAAAGTGGGTACCGTTACCTTCTCGCACGTTCCTGATCCCGAACGGGTTAAGGCTGCCATCATGGGCGAGAAAGCGGAAGCGCTTGCCGCGACGCGTGGTAAGCGCAAGGAGATCCTTCGCCGCGGGCTGATAGATCAACTCCACCTGGTCCTGCCGGTGCCCGAACGGCAGCGCGCCCTCGGCAGAGATGTCCTCGTGCCAAGCCGTATTGGCTGGTGGAATCGTCTTCGACGGCGGTCCGCCCAGCTTCGTCGCAACCAGCCTGGCCTTCTCCCTGGCACAAGGCGGCGTGAAAAGCCGGGTTGGTTTGTGAGTTTGGTCGAGCGCCTGCCGGAAAGTTGGCAGCAGCTATTGGTGGGCACTCAACCACCCCCACCCCAGCCATTGCCCGGCCAGATCCTGTGGCGCAAGCATTGGGTGAATCTGCTGCAACGTGCCGGCCCGCCCTTCGCGGCCACGTTGCTGATGCTTGCACTTGCGATCTGGCTAGTCTTTTCCCCACCACAAATTCTGGATATCCGTCCCTCAACCTGGTTGCTGGCGTGGTTGTTACTGTTCCTTGCGGCGGCAGCATGGTTGGGGTACCAGTATCTGGACTATCGCAACGACATCTACGTTGTGACCGACAACCAGATCATTGACATCGAGAAGAAACCGTTGTGGCTGTCTGCCGATCGCCGCGAGGGCGGTCTGGATCGCGTTCAGACCGTGTTTTCCCAGCAGAAAGGCTTCTGGGCTAATGTCCTTGACTATGGCGATGTGATCATCCGCACCGCAGCCGCGGACGAGGGATTCACTTTTGAGATTGTGCCTCATCCCAAATCGGTGCAAGCTATCGTGTTCCAGAAGCTGGAGGCGTTCCGACGTAGACAGGACGAGAATCGCATCAAGGAGTATCAGCAGGAGTTGATCGAGGGATTGGACGTTTATCACCAAATCCGCGAGGGGCGGTGAGGTTGCACGTTGGAACGTGCAAACGTTCCAACGTGCGGAATGTCGGTTGATGCAGCGTTTCTAACGCTTTCGCCGGCGGATCAGCCACCGGATGGCCAGGATGAGCAGCACAATCGGGATGGCGATCAGGATCAGCAGCGGCAGAACGTAGATCAC
>MNXL01000173.1 GCA_001871755.1 Anaerolineae bacterium CG2_30_64_16 | reverse complement strand
ATTGCACGCATTCATGGTCCCCCCAATGTCATTAAGTTAAGACCTGACAGGTTTCCCGAAGTAGCGTTTCAAGCCGGATTCGGTCTCATCAGATGTGGATGTATGCTGAAAAGTGACCCCGACAACCTGTCAGGTCTGGGCTAGTTCCCTTATCTTAATGACATTGATGGTCCCCCTGATGCACGGAGTCTGGTTATGCCTGAAGGCTATCTGCCAATCCTGGTCATGTTGCTGGTCACCGGCGTTTTCGCGGCTATCGCGTTAGTGGTATCGGCGGTTCTTGGCCCCAAACGATCCAACCCCGCCAAAGACGAGGCGTATGAATCCGGCATCTTGCCGTTTAGTGATGCCCGCCGGCGTTTCCCCATCCAGTTCTACGTGGTGGCCGTGCTCTTCATCCTGTTCGACGTCGAAGTGATCCTGATGTATCCGTGGGCTGTGTCGGCGCGTAAGCTGGGGGTCTTCGGCCTGGTGGAGATGGCGATCTTCCTCGTAATCCTGTTGGTGGGATTCGTGTACGCCTGGAAGAACGACGCGTTCAAGTGGTTATGACGACGTGGAGCGTCGAGCGTGGAGGGTGGAGCGACCACAACGCTCTCTTCACGCTCTACGAGGTAACACATGGGTCTAGAAGAACGTCTGCCCGACGAAGGGTTTGTAACGACGACGCTGGAAAAGGCCATCAACTGGGCGCGCGAGTACTCACTGTTCCCGTTGACCTTTGGGCTGGCCTGCTGCGCCATCGAAGCGATCGCCTCTGGGGTCAGCCGGTTTGACCTCAGCCGGTTTGGCGCCGAGGTTTTCCGTGCGTCCCCGCGCCAGGCAGACTTGCTCATCGTTTCCGGCCGGGTCAGTAATAAGATGGCGCCGGTGGTCAAGCGGCTCTATGACCAGATGTTAGAACCGAAATGGGTCATCGCGATGGGGATTTGCGCCAGCGCCGGCGGCCCTTTCAATAACTATGCCATCATCCAGGGGGTCGACAAATTGATCCCCGTAGACGTGTACGTGCCCGGTTGCCCACCCAGACCAGAAGCGTTGCTCTATGCCCTGACGTTGTTGCAGAAGAAGATCATGACCGAGAAGTTCCGAGATCGGGCGTACAGTAGGCAAGTAGACAAGGCAACAAGGAAACAAGGATTTGGTCGTTCGTCCTTCGTCGTTCGTCGGTAACAACAGGAATCCAGCATGAGCGAAACCAATTACGCGGTCGAGAAGCTCAAGGCACGCTTCCCCGGCGCCGTCCAGCAGGTCAGCGAGTTTCGCGGCGAGACCACGCTCACCGTCCGGCCGCAGGACCTGGTCGCTGTGGCGACCTTTTTGCGCGACGACCCCGAGCTGCGCTTTGACCACCTGGCCAACCTGACGGCGGTGGACCGCAGCAAGTACCCTGGGGTCAACGGCGCGGCGCGGTTTGCGACGGTCTATCACCTGCTGGCCACGCGCAATGGCCAGCGGTTCCAGTTGACAGTGCCCGCGCCCGGCGGCGATAGCCCTGTCGTGCCCACCCTCACCGGCCTGTGGCCCGGCACAAACTGGTTTGAGCGCGAGATCTATGACCTGATGGGTATCCGCTTCGAAGGCCACCCGGACCTGCGTCGCATTATGTTACCATCCAACTGGCCCAACCATCCGCTGCGTAAGGACGTGCCGCGCGGCGGTGAGCGGGTGCCTTTCTCGATGACCTGGGAAGACGAGGAGTTCAGCACATTCGGCCAGCAGATCGTTGAGGCTAAATCCGTGCCTCAGGCGCCACCCAAACAGGCCGACGCGCACCGCCACATGATCCTCAACATGGGGCCGCAGCACCCGGCCACCCACGGCGTCCTGCGCCTGATCGTCGAGCTGGCCGGCGAGCGCGTGGTGGCGGTCTATCCCGACCTGGGTTATCTGCATTCCGGCTTCGAGAAACAGGCCGAGAGCATCCGTTACAAGGACTTCACCCCCTACACCGACCGCATGGACTACGTCTCGTCCATGAGCAACAACCTGGGCTACGCCCTGGCGGTCGAGAAGTTGATGGGGGTCGAGATCCCGCCGCGGGCGCAGGCCATCCGCGTGATCATGGCCGAACTCCAGCGGCTGGCTTCCCACCTGGTCTGGCTGGGCACCCACATCATGGACGCCTCGGGCGCTATCCATGCCTTGCTGATGTACGCCTTCCGTGAGCGCGAACAGCTCCTGGACATCTTCGAATTGGTCAGCGGCGCGCGCATGACCACGTCGTACATCCGGCCCGGCGGCGTTTGGAAGGACGTGCCGCCTGGCTTCAAGGACCGCGTGCAGGATGTGCTGGATAACTTCCCGAAGCGCATCGACGAGTACGAGCGGATGGTGACCGAAAACCCCATCTGGCGGGCGCGGACGGAAGGGATCGGTGTACTGACCACCGAGCAATGTCTGGCGATGGGCGTCACCGGGCCGATGCTACGGGCTACCGGGCTGGCCTTTGACTACCGCAAGGTCCGTCCCTACAGCGGCTACGAGAACTACGATTTCAAGGCGCCGACGGCTACCGCGGGCGACACTTATGCCCGTTACCTGGTCAAGATCGAGGAGATGCGCCAGAGCCTGCGCATCATCGACCAGGCGCTGAAGAATTTGCCGGACGGCCCGGTTTGGACGGCCGACCGGAAGATGGCCTTGCCCCCGCGCCAGGAGCTCGACACCAGCATGGAGGCGCTGATCCATCACTTCAAGCTGAACACCGAGGGCTTCATCCCACCGCTGGGTGAGGTGTACGAGTGCGTCGAAGGGCCGCGCGGCGAACTGGGCTATTACCTGGTCAGCGACGGCAGCGCCATCCCGTACCGGCTGCATATTCGCACGCCGTCCTTTATAAACTTGCAGGCGACCGACCTCATGGCCAAAGGCCAGTTGGTCTCCGACCTGGTGGTGATCGTCGGCTCGGTGGATATCGTGTTGGGGGATGTGGATCGGTAGGGTGGGGATTGGGGATTGGTAGATTGGGAAGTCGGAAGTGGGAGGGTGAAGCAAGGGGAGGTGGGTGATGACCATAGCTCGTGTGCGGTCTACGGCTGCACCGCGCCCCAGCAGCGCGCCGCTGACGGTCAAGGTAGCGCAACTTTTCCCGCGCCAGGGACAATGGACGGAGGCGGATTACTTTGCCTTGCCGGAAACCAACCGTTATTTGGAGCTGAGTGAAGGAAGGTTAATTATGCCACCGCACCCTACCAACACGCATCAGGCCGCGGTCGGCTGTTTATACCGCTGGCTGGATGAGTTCGTGCAGGAGCGCCACCTGGGCATCGTCCGCCTGGCGCCGTTGCCGGTGCGGCTGTGGCCGGGCAAAGTGCGCGAGCCGGACGTTTTCTTCCTGGCCGGCGAACACAGCGAGCGTATCGGTGAGCAGGCCTTTGGTTCGCCTGACCTGGTCATGGAAGTCACCTCGCCTGGCACGCGGCGGGTGGATCGAAGCGAGAAACCTGCCGAATACGCCCGCGCCGGTGTGGCTGAATACTGGATCGTGGATCCGAGCGCACAGACGGTGGAAGTTTTCGTGCTGCGGGAAGGCGCCTATCAGCTTCTTGCCCGATGGGGCCGCGGGCAGATCGCCCGTTCGGCGTTGCTGGATGGCTTTGAAGTATCAGTGGACCGGTTGTTTACAGAATGAGGAGCGGGTTTCTGGGAGGGCCATTATGACCGACACAGCCGTTGTTTCTGCAAGGATTGATCCAGATCTAAAGCGTAGTGCAGAACAGATATTCAGAGAAATGGGGTTGAGCGCGGCGCAGGCTATTCGGCTGTTCTACAGGGAAGTGGATTTGCAGCGCGGCTTGCCTTTCGGCGCGAAGACTCCGAATGAAACCACTCGACAGGCGCTCCGCGAGGCCAAAGCACGTTACGATCTTAAGAGCTTCAACAACGCTGATGAATTGTTCGAAGATCTCGGAATTTGATGAAGACCGTCCGGCGCACGACGCAGTTCAAGCAGGATGTCAAGCGCATGGAACGGCGCGGCAAGGACTTCGCTGTCTTCAAAGCCATTGTCCATAACCTGATCGTAGGACAAGCCCTGGATCCTCAGTACCGTGATCACGCTCTGCTTGGGCAGTATGCGGGAACACGTGAATGCCACATTGAGCCGGACTGGTTGCTGATATACGAGTTGGCGCCGGGCGAGGTCATATTGGTCCGAACGGGTACACATGCTGATCTGTTTGAATGACCTGAGATCTTTATTGGCACAAGTGCAGCAGTCCAGTAGATGATTGATTCTGCGGAGGAATGAGTGCTCTCCGAACAAGCTAAAGCTGAAATCCGGGCCTTGCAGGCTCGTTACCCCGTGCCCCGCTCCGCGCTCGGCCCAGCGTTGTACGTCGCGCAGCGCGAAACCGGCTGGCTGCCTCCCGATGTGATGGCCGAGGTGGCCGGGCTGTTCGGGCTGGACCCGACCGAGGTCGGCGAGTTCGCCAGCTTCTATCATATGCTCAACGATCATCGCGAGCCGGGGCAGTACCATATCGAGATTTGCACCAATGTGCCGTGCATGTTGCGTGGGTCCGGCTTGCTGGCAGATCGCATCAAAGCGCGGCTGGGCATCGACTTTGGCGAGACGACGTCGGACAGCAGATTCACCCTGGAGCCGATGGAGTGCCTGGGCGCTTGCGGCGCCGCGCCCATGTTTGCCTGCACCGAGAAAACTACCGGCAAGCTCCGCTATTTTGAGGAGCTGGACACTGCGGAGAAGGTGGACGCGGCGCTGGCGCTGATCGAATCGGGCCGGGGCTTCGAGACCACCGAGCGCTGGCCGCTCGGCCCGTGCCGCCACGGCGGCAAGCCGGAGACCAATTTCCTGTTGGCCCGCGTCGATAAACCCGATTCGCACACGATCGAGACCTACATCGCTGACGGCGGGTATGAAACGGTCAAGGCGACCATTGTCGGTGGCGTAGGGGCGATCCCTCAGCGGTCGCCCCAACAGGTGATCGACGAGATCAAGGCCGCCAACGTGCGCGGGCGCGGGGGCGCAGGCTTCCCGGCCGGCGTCAAATGGGGCTTCCTGCCCAAAGGTGTCTATCCACGCTATCTGGTCGTCAATGCCGACGAGTCGGAGCCGGGCACGTTCAAGGACCGCATGATCATGGAATATGATCCCCACCAGTTGCTCGAGGGGATCATCTTAGCGTCGTATGCCATCGAGGCCGAGCGCGCTTTCATCTACATTCGCGGCGAGTACTTCTTCGCCGCCCAACGACTGGAGGACGCCATCGCCGAGGCCAGGGCCAGGGGCTTCCTGGGCCAGAACATCTTCGGCAGCGGGAAGAAGCTGGAAGTGGTGGTGCATCGCGGCGCGGGCGCTTACGAATGCGGTGAAGAGACTGCCCTGCTGACCTCGCTGGAGGGCTTCCGCGGCCATCCGCGCCTCAAGCCGCCCTTCCCGGCCGTCGAAGGCTTGTACGCCAAACCGACCATCGTCAACAACGTCGAGACCATTTCCAACGTGCCGCATATCATCCGTCACGGCGCCGACTGGTACAAACAGTGGGGCACGCCGCAGAGCACCGGGTTCCGCATCTTTTGCCTCAGCGGCCAGGTGAAGTATCCGGGCCTGTACGAGCTGCCGCATGGTACCACCCTGCGCGAACTGATCTACAATTACGGTGGTGGGCCGACCGCGGAAGCGGGCGAGGTGAAGGCCGTCGTGCCCGGCGGTATTTCGATGCAATTGCTCGACAAGGATCAGATCGATACCCCGCTGGATTTCGAAAATGTGGCGACGGCCGGCTCGAGCCTGGGCTCCGCCGCCGTGATCGTCATCGGCGCGAACCAAAGCATGGTCGAAGTAGCCCGGCGCACGCTGGCTTTTTACCGTGAAGAGAGCTGCGGCAAGTGCACGCCGTGCCGCGAAGGCGCCGGCTGGCTGGAGAAGATCCTGGAGCGGGTCGAGCGCGGCGCGGGCCGCGTGGACGACATCGCCCTGATGCTCTACATCGCGGACATGATCGCCGGCAAGAGCTTCTGCCCGTTCTCGTTTGCGGCCGTGTGGGGCTTGCAGAGCAACATCGCCAGGTTCCAGCCCGAGTTCGACGCCGCCATCGCCGCAGCCAAAGAGCTGCCGGTGATCCCGGTCCGGCCGACCTACCGGCCCGATCCCGGCGTGCCGTCGGGTGTCACCGAGCCGAGCTTGCCGTTGGAAGAGAAGTATAACGCGCCGACGCATCGGAGATGACAAGCGATGGGTGATGTAGGAGCGATGACGATGAACGGCGTAGAATCGTTAGTAATTCAGCCCAGTGTCTACTATACAGTGGAAGAAACGGCGCACTTGCTACGCGTTTCACCACAAACTGTCTTGCGATTGTTAAGGACAAAGAAGGCGCAGGGAGTCAAACTCGGCAGGGAGTGGCGCATTTTGGGCAGCGCGTTGCTCGATCTATCCGCCCGCGAAGCAGAGACCGAGGCCGCGGCCGTCGCCGATTGGTTGCAGGCTTCCAGGTACTCCCTGGCCGAAGTCTGGGATAACGCCGAAGATGCCGTCTATGATCAGCTATAGCCGCGGCGACGTAATCCTGGTGGACATCGCCTTCAGCGGCGCAGTGGGCCACAAACGTCGTCCGGCTGTGGTCATCAGCACAGATACGTTCAACTCAGCGGGGATCAAGCTGATCGTCTCAGCGATTACCAGCAATTTGACGCCGCCTTTCCGCCCAGGCGACAGCTGGTTGAACGATTGGCGTGGGGCTGGTCTGCTTAAGCCGTCGGCCGTGCGTGGCGTGGGGGCGACGGTGGACAAAAGCGAGATAATCCGCAAACTGGGCATCCTTTCTGCCAGGGATTTCGCGATGATCGAGGACGCGATAGCGGAAATTCCTGGTTTTCATCGGTGATCGTCAGTGCGACGTCGGCGCGCCCTCCGGCATGTCCGCGTCGAGCCTGCCGTTGGAAGAGAAGTATAACGCGCCAACGATGAAACGGCAGGCAAGAAGACCAGAGGCGCTCGGTGACAAGGAGTTAAGCAGGATGCCCACTGTGCTGAAGGATGGGCCTTATCGGCTGTATTTCTACAGCCACGACCTTGTCAACGAGCCGCCGCATGTTCATATAGACCGCGACGAACTTTCAGCCAAGTTTTGGCTCAATCCGGTTGTACTGGCACGTAATCTGGGGTTCGGGGCCGCTGAGTTACGTAAGATCGAGCGATTGGTGGCAGAGCATAGACAGGAGTTGTTGGAGGCGTGGCGTGATCACTTCAGACGTTAACGCCGGTGAGCGAGTCAAGGCCGTGCGGTGCGGCGAAGATACATTGCAGGTTGACCTCGTTGACGGTCGCACCATTAGCGTGCCGTTGGCCTGGTATCCCAGGTTGCTTCACGCGACCCCTGCACAGCGTGCGCACTGGCGGGTCAGTGGAGGCGGCTTCGGGATCCATTGGCCGGAGATTGACGAAGACTTGAGCACCGCAGGGCTGCTGCGAGGCGCGCCGGCCCCGCGTGGATCATTGCGGTTTGGGAAACAAGGTCTTGCAATGGCATATGGCGTCAACGAGCCAGACTACTCGTTGGCGATGATCAAAGAGACGGACTCCGAATACAAGTCGCCGGCTGCGGACGAGCAGCCACCGGTGGAGAAGCCGTAAAGCATACCGCACCTACTGATGATAGCGGCTTTTCTGTTCTACCTTTCTTTGGCATGTGGGCGGATCGCGAAGATATGCAAGATAGCGTGACATGGGTGCGCAGGGGTATCCTCTCAAAAAGGCGGGGACAAATCTGCTCAAGCCGAGTCCATGACTCGGCGGGCGAGCGGCGGATCACGGATCCGCCTTGAGCTGCCCCGGACTATTGAGAGGATACGCGCAGGGAACGGGAGAAATGGCAGCAGCGGGCAACGCGCCAGGACTGACAGACAGCGACATCTTGATCGACGCGGCCAGAGGTTTTCAGGCGGCGGTTGATTTCCTGGCTGAACAACGAGCCAGAGCGGAAGTCAGAATTTGCGTCGTTTCTGCGATGGAACTGATCGCAGGCTGTGGCAACAAAGCCCAATCGGCTGGGCTTCTTGATGACCGTGTCTAGAAACCACGCCGCCGGAAGTGTCGGTTCTATCTCACGCGAACGCCATCAACGTTTGCTCCGCCGGTTGAGTGCTCATCTGGTAAAGAGCCTGAGGTAGACCAGTCAATTCCTGGTATCTTCTCAATTCTTGGGGGGAATCGCGCTGTGGCCGGTCTCCTGACCGAGCCACGGTGGCTCGGTCAGGAGACCGGCCACAGCGCGATTCCCCCCAAGAATTGAGAAGATACCAGGAATTGACTGGTCTACCTCAGGCTCTTTACCAGATGAGCACTCAACCGGCGGAGCAAACGTTGATGGCGTTCGCGTGAGATAGAACCGACACTTCCGGCGGCGTGGTTTCTAGACACGGTCATCAAGAAGCCCAGCCGATTGGGCTTTGTTGCCACAGCCTGCGATCAGTTCCATCGCAGAAACGACGCAAATTCTGACTTCCGCTCTGGCTCGTTGTTCAGCCAGGAAATCAACCGCCGCCTGAAAACCTCTGGCCGCGTCGATCAAGATGTCGCTGTCTGTCAGTCCTGGCGCGTTGCCCGCTGCTGCCATTTCTCCCGTTCCCTGCGCGTATCCTCTCAATAGTCCGGGGCAGCTCAAGGCGGATCCGTGATCCGCCGCTCGCCCGCCGAGTCACGGACTCGGCTTGAGCAGATTTGTCCCCGCCTTTTTGAGAGG
>MNXL01000209.1 GCA_001871755.1 Anaerolineae bacterium CG2_30_64_16 | reverse complement strand
CGAACCTATCACCACAAAGGCACAAAAACACGAAGGTCTCAAAGGCTTTGTGTCTTGGTGTCTTCGTGGTAAGGAAGATTCTCGCGATCAACGCAAATGTCGCGGGGTAATACTATACAACACCTGCGGACCATGGACGCCAATTGTCACGGTCAGCTCGATATCCGCTGTGCGACTGGGGCCGGTCACGAAGACAAAGTACGGGTCTGTGCGCATCTCTCGAAGCACGGTCTCCAGATCAGCACGCAGGTTTGCCGGTCGCACCAGCGCCAGATGCACACGCGGCAGCAGCGAAACCGCACGCGAGCGCTCAGGCGATGCGCGCAATACCAACGTGCCTGTCTCTGGCAACGCCATTTCAACCCCGGTCACGCCCAGATCGCATCGCGCCAGCGCATCCTTGCCAGCCTGTGAGGGCACAATCTCAACACCCAGGCCCGCCAAGATTTCCAACACGCCGAGCGCCTGTAACTCGGTGGTCTGCCACAAGGTCGCCTTTCGGATCGTTTCGACCTGTATCAGATCGACCAGCGCGTCCTTGAGCCCGTCCGCGTCCAGCCGGCGTGTCCGCCCGCCCAACTTGCTGATCTCATCCAACAGCATCGTGATTTCATCATCGACGCTGCCGGGAACGCGCGCTGGCACACGAGTCGTTGGCGGCACGGGTGGCGCCGGTTGACCGGGGCGGCGGCTGAGCGCGATACGAATACCGTCCAGGATTTCATCTCGTGCAGATTTTGCGCCTGATGTCATTGCGAAGCTACTTTCCCTGATTACGAAGTGCGCACAAGTCCTTCATTTGCGTCTACGGAACGTCCACCCTCTCAGGGCTGCTGCGACCAGGCCGGCCGCCAACGCCCCGGCAAGAATGCGCCGCCGTCGGACACGGTCACGGCCTTCCGGTGTGCGCACTCGCCACCACTGCCGAAAACTGGCGTTGAAGGCGGGCATCGGCCGCACCATCGTCCAGCGGTTGGCTGGTGGCGGCAGCGATGGCAGCCAGTTCCCCCGGCGCAGCGGCGCCTGAAGCACCCTGAGCGCCTGTGAACCGAACTCGTACAGCCAGGGCAGTGACAAGGCCAGTGCGCCGGCTCGGGCGCCGGCAACCGCAACAGGCGCTATCGCCGGCCCATCCACCTGATCACCCTCTGCCACGCGCCGGCGCAGATGGATCAAGATCTCCGGGATGGGTATGTTGACGGGGCAGTATACTGCGCATGCGCCGCATAACGAGGACGCGAACGGCAGATCGCCCGCAACTTTGACACCCAGCAGTTGCGGCGAAAGGATCGAGCCGCTTGGACCGGAGTAGGTGCAGTCGAAGGCATGCCCGCCCGCGTGATTGTATACCGGACAGACGTTCAGACAGACACCACAGCGAATGCACAGCAGGTCTCGCGAGCAGCGACGTCCCTCAGTACGCGCGTACGGCCGTTGTCCAGCAGCACCAGGTGAAGTTCCTGCGGCCCACCTTCTTCGGGATTCCGGCTGGGTCCCGTGATGAACGAGGTGTAGCACGTCATCTTCTGACCGGTCGCGCTGCGCGGCAGTAGCTTAAGCAGCACATCCAGGCTCTCCATGTCGGGCACGACCTTATCGATCCCAACAACGGCCACGTGGAGCGGCGGCAGGGTGGTGCACATGCGGCCGTTGCCCTCATTGCTGACAATCACCAGCGTGCCCGTCTCAGCCACCATGAAGTTGGCGCCGGATATGCCCATGTCTGCCGCCAGAAACGCCTCACGCAGCCGGGCGCGGGCGATGGCCGCAAGCTGGACTGGCTCGGCCGGCGCATCCACCCCCAGTTTTGCGCGAAAGAGCTCCGCAATACCTTCCTTTGTCAAATGGACGGCAGGGGCGATGATGTGGGAAATGGAACGCGATACCTCGGGGTAAACCACGCTGAAGATACCGCCGAAACCACAGCAGGTTTCCTCTGCCGGCAGGGGGATGTATTCAAGGCCCCTTACGGCAGCCGACAACTGCTTTGGCTCATCGCGCAGGCCGAGGCCCCGCAGGAGATGACAGGAAGCATGGTAGGTTACCCGGTGAGGGAACGACGCGCCAACATCGGTCACCTTCAGCACCTTGGTGAGGAATTCGGTGAACTCAAAGGTGCGGTGGCTGATGTCCTGAGCCAGTGCGTGTTCCGGGGTGCCGAACGGGAAAAGCTCAGGATAGCGGTGGCGAACAAACTCGACACACGACCCGGACGGGGCCACGATGTAGCCGTGGGTGCGCCCGAAGACCTTCAGCCACTGGCGAGCCGGGCCGATCGCCTGGGTCTGATAGCCGCTGTTGAAGAACGGCTGGCCGCAGCAAGTTTGCCCCTCAGGCACTTCACACCGCGCGCCCAGCCGCTCGAGCAGGCTCACCATGTCCTTGAGCACCGGTGAGAAGAAGTTTTCACCCAGGCAGGTGAGGAAGAGATTGACCTTCATTACGTCAGCACGATCCCCTCGGAGCGCGCCCAAACCGTCTTTGCGTGCTCGCGCCGTCATCATTGTTCGCTCGGCGGCTCTAACTTGCCTTCGCGGATGGCCGTGCTCGTAGCTTCAAACGACGCCGCCAGGTGCTCACGCAGCACGACCTCTGCAGCCTGGCCATCCCGTTGGAGCACCGCATCGACAAGGTGCCGATGCCACTCGACCGCGTTCTCGCGAAAGTCCATCGGATGTAGGATGCGGTGTGTGAGGAGCAGCAGCCGCACCTGGTCCCGCAGCGCTGTCCAGGCCGCCAGGGCCCGCCCATGCCCCGAGATGCGACAGAGCGTGTGGTGGAACTCCAGATCCAGGTCGGTCGCTTCGGTCTGGGTGTATTCCTCTTGCTGCCGAACGGTCATCTGGTTGATGACATGACTCAATTCTCCAACCTGCTCGTCGGTGGCATACTTGATCGCATTATGCAACGCCACTACCTCCAGCGCTTCGCGTAGGCTGTAGATCTCTTCTGCGTCGCGCAAAGTGAGCCAGGCGACGAAGGCGCCGCGATGCGGATAACGAACCACCAAGCGCTCATTTTCGAGAAGCTTCAACGCATCTCGCACTGGCCCACGGCTGAGCGTCATGGCCTGGGCGATCTCGTTCTCGACGATGCGTTGACCGGGCTTCAATTGCCCACCCAGAATGGCCTGGCGCAACTGCTTGACGACCTGATCGCTCAGCGTTCGGCTGAGAGGCGCGGGCGTCACCAAGAAACCAAGGTTGTTGTCCATGCGCTATCCTTCCACTCGTCCATTAACCAGCACGGGCGTTCTGCCGCTGGTACCCGGCACAGGCCGCATCACCTCGATGGTGAAACCGATCAAATGCTCCGTAGCGAAGTTGGCCCAGCTTGTGCCTGGGCGGATGCCCGAAGCCATCTGAGTGACGTCGAAGTTGTGACCGGCGAGATGGGCGACCACAGGTTCCATCTCCGGCACATTGAAGCGGATATGATGGAGTCCGGGCCCAGCTCCGTCAGGAAATCGGCCCAGATGCTCTCGCCCGCTTGTGGCTGAATCAGCTCCAGCTCGATCGATCCCAGCTCCGCGAAGGCCATACGGGCCGTGAATTCCGCAGGCCGACCATGATAAACTCTGTTCATATCCGTGCGGCCCTCGGGCGGCCAGGAGACTATCCGCCACGGGCCAATGCCGAAGACCTCTGACAGAACCTTGACGCTCTGATCCAGATCCCGAACCACCGCGCCGATCTGCACGAAGTCGGTGAACAACTGCCCGCCCGCCAGTGTCTCATCAGGCAAAGTGGGCCTCCCGGGTTGTAACTCGACGGTTAAGAGTTAGCCGTCAACTTCAGACAAGATACCACCGGAAGTGATATTCGTCAACTGTAAGCCCCGTCCCCGTGATATTGCTAACAATCGACCCACCTCCGCTATCTCAAAGCCACTGATGGCATTTCTGCCAAGCCGCCAAATACGGACGCAATTGACAAGCCGCCAGGTCGGTGCTATCATATCGTTTCCGGTTAACAATTAACCGTTAGCCGTTCTTCTCCAGAGTCTGTCCACGCGAGGAGGATCATGTCTGACATCGTGAAACAGCCAAAACTCCCAGTTGCCCGCACCTGGCAGCGCGAGTCGTTCTCCCTGCCCGCAACTGGTGCCGGCCTGGACCGTTTTCCATTTTCGTTCCGCTATGGCGGCGAGCCGTCGACCGCCCTGTTGCCGGGCTGGACCGCGCATCGGGAACCGCCGCAGACCGCAGAGGACATCACCGTGGAAACGATCGTCTTCAGCGACCCAGTCACCGCTCTGGAATGTCGCTGCGAGGTCAAGACTTACACAGACTGCCCGGCCGTGGAATGGGTCGTCTACTTCAAAAACACGGGGCAGGTCGACACCTCGATTCTTTCCGACATCCTTCCCCTCGATGACCCGTTCCCCTTGGACGCGGCGGCACCTTGCCATGTCCACCATTCCCGCGGCGGGCTTACGCAGCAAGATGACTTCGAGCCACTGGAGACCCCGCTCACATTCCGCCAGGGAGGATCAACACTTGAGTTGTCTGCCCGCACCGGGAAATCATCCACGCTCCATCTCCCCTTTTTCAACCTGGAACTGGGGCAGGGGGGCGTGATCGGTACCATCGGGTGGAGCGGAGGCTGGAAGGCCAGCTTCCAGCGCCAGCGAGATGGCATCCGCGTGCGAGCGGGCATGGAGCGCACGCACCTGGTCCTCCACCCCGCTGAAGAGATCCGGACGCCGCGGATCCTGTTGCTGTTCTGGGAAGGCAACCGGACGCGAGCGCACAACATGTGGCGGCGCTTGATCCTGAAGCACCATACCCCACGGCCAAATGGACAGTTATTGCAGCCGCCGTTCTGCGAAGGCGTCTGGGGCGCGCGGACGGAGGTGAGCCATCTCGAGAAGATCCGCTGGTTGCAGGAAAACCGCATCCCAACCGAGTGCTATTGGATCGACGCAGGCTGGTATGGCGAGCGTCCCCTTACCGAGGCGGCGGACGGCTTGAGTAATGCATGGATGGTGCAGGCCGGGAGCTGGCATCCCAACCCAGAAGGATACCCGCACGGCTTTGCACCCATTGGGGAGGCGGCCCGCGCCGCCGGCCTGGGTTCACTTCTCTGGGTCGAACCCGAGCGCGCCCACGGCGGGACGCGGCTCGCGCAGGAGCATCCGGAGTGGCTGCTCGGCCCGACGCCGTGCAGCGCCGGCGGCGCGAACTACCTGGTCAACCTGGGCATTCCGGAGGCCCGCCGCCACATCACCGATCTGGTCTCGCAGCTCATCGCAGAAGGTCGCTTTACCTGCTACCGCCATGACTTCAACGACCTGCGCGTGCCCGAGCTGTTTGCGATGGCCGACGCCCCCGACCGGGTGGGCATGGCCGAGATCGAGCACATCACCGGCCTCTACGCGTTTTGGGATGAGCTGCTGGCGCGGCATCCTGGCCTGATCATCGACAACTGCGCGGGCGGGGGGCAGCGCATAGACCTCGAGACAATCTCCAGAAGCGTCCCGCTCTGGCGCAGCGACCTCCAATGCTGGCCGTTCGATCCGCTCTTGATGCAGACCCAGACGCAAGGATTGGCGCCGTGGGTGCCGCTCAGCGCAGCCGTCTGCGAGGCGCCAACCGCGTACGCCATGCGCAGCGCATTGGGTACCAGCATCGTGACGCACTGGAGCGGGCAGGTGCTCGAAGGCGGCGCCGACCTTCCTCTCGCTCGGATACGCGACCTGATGGACGAAGCCCTGGCGCTGCGCAAGTACTTCTACGGTGATTTCTATCCGCTGCTCAGTTTTAGCCTGGCCGCCGACGCCTGGGCCGCCTGGCAGTACGACCGGCCCGATCTGGGTGAGGGGATGGTCGTGGCTTTCCGCCGCCACGAGTCCCCCTTCCCGCAGTGGGAAGCGATGCTGGAGGGGCTGGACTCGGACGCAAATTACGAGCTGTACTCATGGGATGACAAGGATACCCGGCACATGTCCGGCATTGCGCTGATGACTGAAGGTTTCGCTGTCACGATCAGCGAGAAGCCGGGATCAGCGCTCTTTACCTACAAACGCGCAGACTGTCGCTCATTGCGATGAATGAAGTGGGAGTACGAAGCATCGGCTGCCGCATTCAGCGGAGGACATGGATTTCGTCGTAAGTGACTATGATAAACAAGGAACTTGCGGGCGTGGTCGTACCGGCCATCGCCCCGTGGATAACGAGGACCGGGTAAACGCAGCAGCTTTCCGAAGCAGTATCCGCCGTCTCATCGATTGCAGTGTCGGTGCGATCGTTGTGGGCGGCTCGGTGGGTAAAGGTCCTCTGCTGGTCGATCGCGAGTGGGAGCATGGTGGTCATTGCGCACGACGAGGTGAAGAGTGCCGTTCTCCGAAGGAGAGCTCGAGCGACTTCGCCTACCTCCGCCGCCTGGTTGAGGCAGGCGCCGAATTCGGATTGAGGGTCCTTCAGGGAGACGAGCCGAACATCGCGGCGGGGCTGCTGGCCGGCGCGGTCGGCATTGTACCGGCGTGCGCCAACTACGAGCCCGCCACCTTCTTGCGCGCCTGCCAGGCCGCTCGCGCCGGCGATCAGGCCAAGCTGGCGCGCTGCCAGGAACGCGTCATGTGCCTGCGCAGCAAACTTGTGCTGGCCGGTCCCAACTGGATCGCGGGGGTGAAGGCCAGCGTCGCATCGTTGGGCATCGGCTCCGGCAGGCTGGCCTCGCCGCTCCAGCCGCTGACAGACGTTGAGAAAGCCTCCCTGCGGACGATTGATCCGCCGAAAATTCACTAAAAATATATCTGCAAACCCCTTGACAGGAGGCGCTGCCTATGCTATAATCGTCACGTTATTGAAAACAGTTAACAATTTTCTGTTTACCGTTTGCGCTTCTTGGAACGAGCGGAATCTTCCCTCTCTTCCCGGGCAGCCGTCTTGCGTAATCGATGCTCTCGCCTGATCAGGAGATGACTCTGTGGTCAATGAAAGCCTGGCACGCATCCTGGCACCGACGATCAAGCGCTCGCTTGCCGATGAGATCGCGGACCGACTGCGCAACGCGATCTTGTGCGGTCAATTAGCGCCTGAGGAACCCCTTCGCGAAGCTGCGCTGTCCGAGTTAATGGGCGTCAGCCGCGGCCCGGTCCGCGAGGCTTTGAGCCGTATCGAGCGCGAGGGATTGGCCGTGGTGACGCCCACAGGTCGAACCTATGTGGCCCGACTTTCACGCCACGACCTCGACGAAGTCTTCAGCCTGCGCAAGGCACTTGAGCAGTTGGCAATCGAGCGTGCTTGCATGTACGCGGATCCGAAAGACCTGGCTGAGCTGCAAAGCGTGGTGGATGACATGGCCGCCACCATCGCCCGAGGCATCAGCGAGAAAGAGGCGGCTGAACTTGACCTTCGCTTTCATGATATCGTGTATCAGGCCAGCCGGCATCAACGTCTGCTCAACTACTGGACCACGCTGCGCCCTCAGGTCTACGTGATGATGCTCAGCCGAAATGTCGCCAGCGCCGACTTTCGGGATGCCGCGGTGCGCGGCCATCAGGATATCCTGGACACGATCAAATCCGGTGACAAGCAGCGGGCGCGGGATCTGATCGGGGAACACATGAGGGTAGCATACGATCTCGTCAGCCAAAGCTACGGGCAGCCCTGCGCGAACCCCGATCAGGATTAGACATTATCGGGAATAAGGTCAGACAAGTCAGACACCCCCGGCGAAGCCGGTGACTTGATGAATTAGGCCGCCTCAAAGACGGTCGTCAAGGTTCACCGACTCACGGGAATGTCGGAACTGAATTAAGAACGGCTCGGCTCAGAAGCGGCCGGCCTCGTCGGCTTCGTCTTGCTCACGCACGTAGCGCTGCACTTCAGCCAACTCGAACCCGACGGTCGATACCGCGTAGCCCCGAGCCCACAGATGCTCGCCAGTGAAGTTGCGCTCTTTGCCTTGCAGGCGTGCGATCGCAATCGCACTCTCGCCTTTCAGAAACCCGATCACAGCCGATACGGCATACTTTGGCGGAATTGCGATCACCATGTGGACATGATCGGGTATCAGATGACCTTCCAGAATCTGGCACTCCTTTTGCCGGACCAATTCGTGGAAGATCGCCTTCAACTGCTGCCGTAGTTCGCCGTACAGCACTTTCCGGCGCCGCTACGGCACGAAGATCACGTGATATTTGCAGTCCCACCGCGAATGGGACAAGCTTTGGTATACTTCGCTCATGGTCTCTCCTTGTATGGTCTCTCATCAAGCCACCAAGGAGGGACTATACTCCCGTATAGCTCAAAGCTGTCAAGTCCACTGGTCGAACCAGTGGCTTTCCCTTTGGGATTCAGTA
>MNXL01000210.1 GCA_001871755.1 Anaerolineae bacterium CG2_30_64_16 | reverse complement strand
GCCCCCAACGCCACCGGCATGCCCGCTACACCCCGCAACCGGAGCAGCTTCAGGACCATGCGAGCACGCAACGCCACATCGCCGTAGACTGTGGTGACCGCCAGCAATTCGAGTTCGGGCGAGGCGAGGATCAACGCCAGCGCCAGGCAATCGTCCACGTCGGCGCCGATGTCGGTGTCGAGGATGATGCGTTTGGGGGACATAAGGACTCCATTGCAGTCTACTTGTGGCGAGCGAGCGTACTGCGTATTGCGTGGTGCGTGGTAGGCGTTCGGGCCTACAGCAGACCATTTTCCACGGCGCACCGCCCGGCGCTACTGCCCGAACCTGTTGCGCAGGAACGCCAGCACCACGCGGTCGATCTGCGCGTCCTCGCGCCAGCGCTCCTCCAGGTTCTCAATCCCGACCAACGTCCGCATCGCGATCCGCGTCGGTTCGTCGTACACGCCGGAAAGCAACCCCGTGTAGTGACCGACCCGGGCCAGGATAGCCTGGAGTTCACGCGCCAGCGCCTCGTCCACGGGCCGGAGGTCGGCCGGATCGCTGGGGAAGAGGTAGAGTTTGTGGAGCACCAGCAGGCGGGCCAGCTCGTCGATCGGCGCAGGGTGATCGTCCACGCGCAGGTCGATGAAGCGGTCGTTGCGGCCCGCATAGCCACCCCCCTCTCGCACGACCAACAGCGCGGCCGATTGCTGGCCGCGGCTGTCGCCGCCGGCCGCCTGAGCCGCAGCCAACGCGGCCACCAGGCGGTCGCAAAGCCCGCCCGGCGTCGCTTCGAAGGTCTCGGCCAGGGCATCCACCGTGGCCTGGCTCACCAGGATGTTGCCCTGGCACGCGTAGCCCGGCCCGACCCGGCCGCCGGCCCAATGCATACACGCGGAGCCGGTGTGGGTGGCCGCGTTGCCCGCCGCGTCCACGATGCCGACCTGCCGGTGCGCCGCGCCCTCGTCGGACGCGAGCAGGCGGTCGAGCGCGGCCTGGGCGGTCAGCCCCTCGGCCAACAGCGCCAGCCCATCCGGGCCGAACGCGGTGTTGGCCCAGGCCTGAGTGGCCACCGCACCCGCGCCAGCCTGCGCCCACGGCACCACCGCGCCCACGGCCAGGAACCTGGACTGCACGGCGATCCCCAGGTCGCCCGTGTTGGGGTCTCGGGCCACGATCGAGAAGGTGGAAGGCCTTGTGAGAGGATCCCTCGAATCGCCGGAGCTGTTTGCCATGTCTTCCTCCGTTGTGAATGTCTGGACCATCTTACCACAAAGGCGCCAGCGCAAAAAGCGGCTTTGCTCGGGCCGGTCTCCCGACCGAGTCCGCTTGTGGGTGCAGACTCAGTGCCGACAGGTCCTGCTATAGCGCATTCTCCGAACTAATATTGCACAAGGCGATTATAGACGAGGACGCCGGTTGGCGCAAACGCGCAAATCGCCCCTTGTCAAAGCGATGCGGACGTGTTATCCTTGTCTTGAAATAGCTCTTCCAGATCGCGTCATCGACCGTGTGCCTGCCGTCTGCGCCAACAGCGCGCCGTAGGCGAGCGCGCCGTGGGCGCCGTCATTACGAAAGGAACCTGCAACTATGGAACGCACATGGGACCCTCGATTGGACAAGCTGGGTGTGCGCCTGGAAGCCCCCGCCAGCGCCGAATACCGTCTGGTCGAAGCCCGCTGGCTGGGACAGGCCGAGTCCGGGGACAAACACCACATCTACGTGCGGGTGCTGGATGAGGACGGCGCGCCGATAGAGAATCACCCGTTTCGGATCACCAACGGCGGCGTGCGGGTCGAGCGCACCAAAGGCCGGGGCCTCGACAACTATTACGGCAACTTTCCCATGTTCGCCCGCGGGGTCTATGCGGTGGACATCTCCGACGCCACGTCCGACAAGGTTGTTGGCCTGCTATCCGGCCTGCCTGAGAATCCCTACGTCAATACGTGTTACTACCTGGTCTTCCAGCGCGGCGCTGACGTCGCATCACCGGAACCTGAGCCGACGCCCGTGCCTCAGCCTGAACCTGAACCCGAACCGGAACCCACACCAGAACCGGAACCCACGCCAGAGCCTGAGCCGGAGCCGGAGCCGGGGCCACACCCGCCGCTGCTCGACGAAGGGACGCGGGCGCAACTGCTGGCGCTGCTGGATCGCGCCCAGGCCGAGATCGACGCGGCGCGGGCGCTGTTGGAGGCAGGGTGATGGCGACGACTGCGGCAAGCGCCAGGAAGCTGAAGCGGGTCGGCTTTCACTGGCGCGCCACATTCCAGCACGACAACGTCCCCAACTGGGACATGTGGCTGCGCGAGATCGCGGCGCTGGGAATCGGGTCGCTCTTCATTTGTCACGACATCGGCGGCATGCGCAACTATGACCCGCTCACGGGCAAGCTGGATCCCAACGGCATCCCCAGCGCAGCCCAGCCGGGGATCGAGGGGATGATACGGGACCTCCTGGCGATCGGCGTCGAGCCCACGCTGCGGCTGAGCAGCATCGGCGGCATCCAACGCGGCGGCATCCCGTTTCCCGTACTGGACGGACTCGCCAAGGCGGGCGTGAAGCATATCCAGATCTGGAACGAGCCCAACGACGATCGGGAATGGGCCGATGGCAGGGTGCCGGAGGACTGGGCCGTGAAATCGATCGAGTGGGCGTTGCCCGCCTGTAGCCATGGCCTGGAGATCGGCCTGGAGATGGCGCTGCCGCCGATCAATCCGGGCATCGACGTCAACCCGTTTCGGATCGCCGTAGACCTGGACGCGGGGAAGCTTTTCGAGCGCGGGCTGGCGGTCAACATCCACCTCTATCCTTTCAACCGCTTCATCTGGAAGGGGAAACCCTACCCATACGATGATGTCAACCAACACGGCGAACAACTCACCGCGGCGGAGTACGATGCCCTGGACCGCTGGTATTGGCACGGTTATCCCCGCGAATACATCAACAAGCTGCGCCGTGAGCAAGCCAGGCCGGGGTGCACCGTGATGGAGGATGCCAACGGCTTCCTGGGGTGGCTGGTGCACGAACACCAGATGAAACAGGTGCTGGGGCCGGCTGCCGCGGTGCCCTGTCGCATCACCGAGATGGGGCCGCGGCCCTGGCAGGACCTGGACAAGCGGTACCCGCGCCTGACGCCGGATGAACATGCGCGGCAGGTGGCGCTGATCTGCCGCTGGCTGGAGGGGGAAGCGGACATCGGCGGCTACCAGCGGCCTGACTGGATCAAGGCCGGCTACTTCTGGATCATGGGGGGCAAAGTCCTGGGGGATTACAGCCAGGTTTTCGAGGCGGACGTGTTCTACGGGGATTGGAACATGGACCGCCGCGACCCGCGCTACAACTATCCGCAAACGCCGATCGGCCACATGCCCGCGGTGGACGCGATCAAGGCGCTGGCCAACGAGCCGGCCGTCGACACACTACGGTCCCGATTACTGGCTCACCTGGGCGCGGCACGCGGCCATCTGCAAGCAGCCAAGGAACTCGCGAGCGCCTGATCGACGCGTCACACCCGCGCAAGCGGGTGTCCAGTTGCCACAGCCTGGTTCCCGCTTTCGCGGGAATGACGTCCCGCCTTCGCGGGAATGACGGATAACCGGAATAGCTATTCAAAAATCGCCGGGCTACCAAACAGCGCCCCGTCAACGGGGCTACCGCGATGCCACCTTTCACCCACGCCCTAATTCCGGGTCGCCATACGGGTCAGCCGGCGCAATAACGGCTGAAGAGTGACGGGAACGGCCGTCTCATCGGCGCGCACGGTGTGACACCGCTCCCCATCCGTCACGGTGACCTCGTATTGGAACCTGTCCGCGGCTGGCTGTGGCGCGGACAGGTTCGGCGGCACGTCGAAGAAATCGGCCGCGACGACCAGTGCCTCGATCTCCTGAGCCTGCGCCGCGGGCAGCGTTTCGGTCTGCACCGTGGCCCGCAAGCGCATCCCCGCGAAGCCGCCGAAGCGCTCGAACTCGATCCGCATCGGGTCAACCCACCTGGCCCCTGGGGCCGCCCAGGGGCCAGAGCAGGGTCGCCAGCGCGGCGGCCGGCGCTCCCAGGCAACCCGCTTTGCCGTTCCCGGTGTCGCCACCCTCCACGCTGATCCCCACCTCGGTCCAGCCTGTCCGCACGGCCTGCTGCTCCAGGCTGCCCGCGCCGAACAGCTCGCCGGCCAACGAATGCGTGATCCGCGCGGCGGCCGCGAAATCGGATCGCGCCTCCAGGCGGTCCCGCAGCGCGACGTACCAGATGCGGCCGGCCTTCTCCCAGGCGTTGCCGCCGAGCTCCCGCGCCACTACATAGAACGCGTGGTTGGGGATGCCGGAGTTGATGTGGACGCCGCCGTTATCGTAATCCACCTGTTTGTAGTCCCGCATGTGGGCCGGCTGCGGGTCCTTGCCCAGCACGGGATCGTCATAGGCCGTGCCCGGCGCCTTCATCGACCGGATGCCCACGCCGTTGACGCGCGGGGTGAACAGGCCTGCACCGATGATCCAGTCGGCCTCAGCCGCGGTCTGGCCCAGGGCCCGCTGCCTGACCAACGAGCCGAACACGTCGGAGATCGACTCGTTGAGCGCGCCGGATTGGTCCCAATACGCCAGCTTCGCCTCGTACTGGGTTACCCCGTGGGTCAGCTCGTGGGCGATGATGTCCAGGGCGATGGTGAAGCGGTTGAACAGGCGCTCGGTCTCGGGCAGGTCTTCGTCGCCGTCCCCGTAGACCATCTGTTGGCCGTCCCAGAAGGCGTTGTCGTAGCCCTGCTGGTAGTGGACGCTGGAATCCAGGCGCATGCCCGCGTTGTCGATGGAGTTGCGCTCGTATACGTCATGATACAGATCGTAAGTCGCGCCGGACCCATCGTAGGCCTCGTCCACGGCAAGGTCACCCGTGGCGGCCGCGTCCTCGGCCCGGACGAGCCGGCCGGGCAGGGTCGAACCGTTTTCCGCGTCGTAAACGTTACGCTGCTTGCCAACCGCCAGCGCGCGGGTCGCCAGGCCGGGAAGCCCGGTCAGCGCCTCGCGCTGGCCGCGCAACTGCTCCGACACCAACAACGTTTTCAAGGCCCGGTCGCGCTGGGCCGGGCTGCCGCGTTCGGCGATTTCCTTCAACATGTGCGGGGGGATGAAACAGTGGACATGATGCTGCGGCATACATGCCGAGCGCATATATGCCGGGCGCATACCTGCCGGGCGCATACCTGCCGGGCGCATACCTGCCGAGCGCATACCTGCCGTTGAGACAGTCATCTGAGCGCCTCCTTTTTGAGCTCGCTACGGACCCACCCATATAGTATACTTGACACGGTGACACGGTGACACGGTGATGCCGATGCGGGCATCGTCTCGATGCACAGCATCGGACAACCTCACCTTATGACCGTGGCGAGTATACGACAACTCGCCCCGTCTGTCAATGGTCCGCTCAGAGGCGTTGCATTCTCGGTTGGCGCGTCAAAGTGCTGGGGCTGGTCTCCCGACCGTGCCCCCATATCCCGTCGCTTTGGCGCGCTAACCATTCTCGCGGCGGGTGTTGCTGAAACTTCAACGGCGTTATCAGCGAAGCTGGCCGTCCTGCAGCTCGTAGGTGACCGTGGCATACTCATTCACGGTGAGGTCGTGGGTCGCTATGATGACGGTGAGCCCCTCGGCCGAGGCGAGTTTGCGGAAGATGGCCAGGATTTGGCGACCCGTGGCGCTGTCCAGCTCCCCGGTCGGCTCGTCGGCCAGAATGAGAGGCGGGTTAAGGGCCAGGGCCCGCGCGATGGCCACCCGCTGCTGCTGGCCCCCGGACATCTCGTAAGGCCGGTGGTCGGCCCATTTGGTCAGACCCACCAGCGCCAGGCACGCCTGAACCCGTTTCCGCCGCGCCCCTGCGGCCACGCCCGCGATGCGCAGCACCAGGTCTACATTTTCCCAGGCCGAGAAAGTGGGCAGGAGGGCGAAGGACTGGAAGACGAAGCCGATGTGGCGGCGGCGCAGGTTCGTGCGCTCCCGGTCCGAGAGGCGTGTGACCTCCTGTCCTTCCAGAAAGATCCGGCCCGAGGTCGGCTGATCCAGCCCGCCGATGCAGTTGAGCAGCGTGGTCTTGCCGGAGCCGGAACGGCCCACCACGGCAGCGAAAACACCGGGCGAGATTGCCAGGTCCACACCTTGCAAGGCGCGCACCTGGCGTTCGCCGACGCGATAGACGCGCGACAGTTCCTCGGTTCGCACCAGCGGCTCGCTTTGCGCCATCAAAAGCCCCCGATCATTTCATTTCAATCCTTGCGCCGACGCCCCCACCACCCACGCAGCCCGCGGCGGCGGGGGACCAATGGCTCCGCATCCTCGAGCTCGGGCAGGAGTGGCGTGGCCACTGCCTGCCACCCGGCCACGGGTCGAATGAGGATGCCCTCCTCGGTAATCTCCAGGGTGGCCCGGTCGCCGATGCCAAACTGCTCCAGGTACGCTCGCGGCACTTGCAGCCGGCCGGCCGAGTCGAGCACAACGAATTCCGAGTAGAGAGAATCAGAGGAGAGAGGAAAGTCCGGCGCCCACAGGTTCTCTCCCTTCTCCTCTCCCTGCCCTCTCCTCTCCCTTCTGACCGTTTCCGTGCTGGGTTTGCCGTCCCGGATGGCGACAACGCGGTCGACCTGGCGGGTGATCTGTGCGTCGTGGGTGACGATGACGGTGGTCAGGCCATCGACCTCATTCAACTCCCGGAAGAGATCGAACAGACCCTGGGCAGTGGCCGAATCGACCTCGCCGGTGGGCTCATCGGCCAGGAGCAGCGGTGGGCGGTTGGCCAGGGCTACGGCGATGGCGACGCGCTGCTGCTCGCCACCGGAAAGCTCGGCCAGCCGGTGCCCGCGCCGCTCCCACAGGCCTACTTGCGCCAATAGCTGGCGCGCGCGTTCTCGCTTCTCACGCAACCCCAAGCCGGCCACTGCCATAGGCAGTTCGACGTTTGCCCACACGCTGAGGTAGGAGATCAGGTTGCGACCCGGTTGCTGCCAGACAAATCCCACCTGGGTGCGCCGGTAACGATCCAGCGCGGCGTCTGAAAGTTTCAGCAGGTCCTGGTCGGCCACAGTCACCCGGCCCGCAGACGGCCGATCCAGCCCGCCCAGGATGTTCAGGAGGGTGGACTTGCCGGAGCCGGACGCGCCGACGATGCCCAGCAGCTCACCCTCAGCCACCTCCAGATCGAGGCCCTGCAGCGCGACGACTTCCAGGTCGGCGACCTTGTAGATCTTAACGAGATTGTTACAAGTGATCATAGGACATCGGATGGGCAGGATTTACGGATTGATGGGCAGGATTTACGGATTGATCAGTAGGGTTCACGATTTGTCCTCACACGCGTAAGACCATCGGATCGAGTGACTCGGCGTAGAAGTTTGCCAGGATACCCAATGGTACCCGTTCAACGCGCATCCAATCTTTCAGGTTGTTGAGGCGAATGTCGTTCACATCCATGATGGCAACGGGAAAGACCAGAAGGTCGTTTTCGACACGCAGATGGTTGAATTTGATGGCGCCAATGGCCGCGCCCCGGTAAATCACCTGCATTTCCCGCTCGGCTCTCACCCGCAACCCGCGTAGCTTCAGTTCATGATAGCACGCGTTGGCGTAAATACGATAGATGAAACCTGGCCCTAGCGTGCCATGCACCTCGAATAGGCCACCGATGACTTCCCAAGTCAGTTCAGGATCTAGATACCCGTCCGGTACTGTCGCCATTGCTTGCCGAAAAGTTTCTTCGTCGTTCTGGGGCTGACGGGCCTCGAAGTACAATCGCTTGAACTCCGGTTCTGAACCGCCGAAGTTCAGCAGCAGGCCTACTTGCTTGTCCGTCACTTTCAGATATGACATGGCCTGTGCTTTGTGTAGCCGGGTTAGCTCTGGAGCTACCTTCAACTCTACCACTACTTCGCCGGCCAAGAACATGTCGAGATGCTGCTCACCGACCTTCTTGTCTTTGTAGAATACATCATATTGAGCCTGACGCTGATATGGCATGTTCAGTGCTTGTAGATCGTAGGCCATGGCCCCTTCGTAGATGTACTCGGGATAGGTGTGGCTGGTGTTGTTGTAGACGTCGTAATAAACGCCAATGATGGCGCCGGTCAGGTTTTTGTGCAGCAGGTCGGTCATGTGAGCCTCCGAATGACAGCGGATGGGCGGGATTGACGGATAGGAATGCGGATCGGCAGGATTGACGGATAGGAATGCGGATCGGTGGGATGAGTGGATCGGAACGACACGAATCGCCAGTCGAAGAGGGAAA
>MNXL01000330.1 GCA_001871755.1 Anaerolineae bacterium CG2_30_64_16 | reverse complement strand
ACCGAGCCACCGTGGCTCGGTCAGGAGACCGGCCACAGCGAGCGATTCCCCGAAGAATTGAGAAGATACGCATAGGCTCACAGGATCAGCTCCCCTCCATCTCCCCTACAAAACCATTGTCGTCTGTTCACCGCGCAGAAGCGCCACCAGCCGGCCGTGGTCGCAATAGGACAGGCATTGGGCTGCCCGCGCCAGCTTGCCGCGGCGGATGTAGGCCAGCGTCTCCTCCTCCAGGGTCGAAACGCGTACGGGAACCCCGTCCAGATCCACCATCGTCTCGGTCACAGCGCTTGTCGGTGCCCAACGCGCCCCCTCACGCCGGTGCAGGTCCCCCATCACTTCGACCGTCACACCGTCGAAGTCGAACCGCCCGAAGTAGGAGCGGTAGGCGTCGCCCTCACGGAGCGCCACAGGCTCGAGGACATGCTCGGGGAAGTGCGCCTGAAACGCGTACGCGCCCGCGGCGTCCGGCTCGATGTCGATATCGTTTACGATCAGCGGCACGCCGTGCAATGCGGGGGAAGCCCCACCGACGACCCGGTAGCGCACCCCGGCCGCATCCAACTGGCGGGCGATCTGGCGCAAGACTGGGCGCCAGCGCGGCTTGCGCGCCACGACCAGCAGGTGCTCCACGCAGCCGTGAATCGAGGGATCGGGCGCGACGCGGTAGTTTAGATCGGCCCAGGCATCCCAGGCCGCGCCGGTAAGGACGTTCACCCCACCATCCTCGATGACGGACACCAGCCCCTCGACGCCCAGGACCGCCAGCACCTCAAAGCCGGCCCGCCAACAGGACGGCGCGACCTCGGCCGGGTGGGCCATATAGGCGACGAACTGCGGGCCGCCCTCGCCCCCCTCCCGGCCCCCGGCCAGCCGCCCGCTGGTCAACAGGGTCTCGGCCCGCGCGGCATCTTCTACCAGCCAGGTCGGCACGCGTTGCGCGGCATCGCGATGCGCCGCGTAGCGCGAGATGAAGGCGGCAAAGAGCGGACCGCCAGCTCGCAACACGCGACCGGCCTCGGCCAGCGCCTCCGCCCGCTCCTCCGCCTCCAGCAGATGATAGAGCGGCCCCATCAGCAGCACCGCGTCGAAGCTGGCGTCGGCAAAGCGAGCGAGGTCCGTGGCCGTGCCGCCTTCGTACCCCGCCAGGGTCACGCTCGCCTCGGTCGCCTTCTGACGCGCCAGACGCAAGTTCCCCACCGACAGGTCGAAGAGGGTCACCGCGTAGCCATGACGCGCCAACTCGACGGCGTAGCGGCCCGGTCCGCCACCGCAGTCCAACACGCGCGCTGGCGGCGGGGGCAAATGTTCGGCCAAGGCGCGCAACGTCACCGCGAACTCGGTGCGATGCCGGTCCATGCGCGCCCATGCGCGCTCGGCGTCCGCGTCGTAGTAGCGCGCCACGGCGTCGCTCGCCGCATTGCTCTGATCCATGGGCAAGTCTTCCCCGTCTTACGTTTTTCGTTTTACGTTTCAGGGTAAGTCACTCACGCCGACTCGGCCACCACCGCGGTGCCATAGGCCAGCACCTCGGTCATGTTCTCGGCCAGCTCGGTGGCGTCGTAGCGCACGCCGATGATGGCGTTAGCGCCCAACTCCTCGGCGTGTTTCACCATCAGGTCAAACGCCTCACCGCGGGTTTCCTCGCACAGCGACACGTACTCGTGAATCTTGCCGCCGCCAATGGTGCGCAGGCTGGCGGCAAACTGGCCGATGATGCCGCGCGAGCGCACGGTCACCCCGCGCACGACGCCCAACTGGCGCGCGATGCGATAGCCATGCAGGTCAAAAGTGGTTGTGGTCATTTTCAGGTCCATGGAAGAATCTCCTTGTGGTTAGGTGGTTGGTAAATTGGTTGATTGGTGAACGCGAGCCCACATCGAGACAGTCACGCCGTGTGTCGAATCCCTTTACGCAGCGCCAGGTCAGCGAGTTGCAGACTCGGCTTTTGACCCAATCATACCACGAAAGCGCAATAGTACAGCGCCCAGAAGTTCTGAAGTGGACGGGTTTGTCCACACCTCAGATGCGCTCTTCGCCTGTCAACGTCACTTCAGCGCGGCGCAACTCATTGACCGCTCATTGTTTCAACACCATTGGCAGGAAGACCCTGAACGGCGTGGGTTCGACCGCGGCGCCCACGAAGACCTGCTCCCCTTGCAGGGTAATCGTGTTAGCCTGGTAGACCACGTTGCCGCGGGCGTCCTGCCCGCGCAACAGCAGGCTGATGGTGAAGGTGTCGGCCAGGCCGGGCCACTCGGCGCTCTCACGGCCCGTCAGATCCAGGTTCGGGAAGTCGCGGTGGAGTGCGACCGGATCAAAGGTGAACGCGTAGCCGCCGTTCGTCACCGGCGCCTGGCCGTGCGCCAGGATGAAACCGGGCATGACGATCGTATAGTCCACCACGGCCTGGGTCAGGGTGATGGGCACGCGACCGGAGATCACGATGGGTTGGATCGCGCCGCCGGCGACGTCCAGGGTCAGCCGGCCTGGTTGCGGCTGTGCGATGTGGAGCCGCGGCGCGGTGGACGGCGCGACGTAGAACCAGTAGCGACCGTTCTCACTGCCCAGCACGTCGCCTGACGGGTAGGGCGGCACAGTTTGTCCACCGGAGCAAACGCCATCGTGCCAGACCCGCACGTCCACCGCCCAGAGTCCTGGCTCATCTACGGTAAAGTCGTCGGCTGGGTCGTAGTAATAGCCGATCTGGTTGGCCTGGCCGCTGCCCAGATGCTTGGCACCGCTGGGCGAGGCGACAGTGATGGCTACCTTGCTGTTCAGCGTGGGAGCGATATGGCCGGCGAAGCGGAAGGTGTCGCCGACCTCCAGCACGGCCCCCGGCATCGTCCCGGTCGGCAGGATGAACATGTGAATGTCCTGGCCCTTCAGTTTGAGGATCGGCCCACCCTCCCGCGTCCAACCGCCGTTGCCAGGTCCGGCGAACGGCGGCATCACCCGACTGCCCAACAGATCGTCCTCGGGAATGAAAACCCACAGCGAGCCTTGGATCCCATACAGGTTAATGCCCGCTTGCAGGTCCCGGTAGACGGTGCCCACGTACTGGAACTTGAAGTCGTTAGGCAAATCACCCAGGATCCCGACGCTCAATTGGTCATCGTAGAGGGTGTCCAGCCGCCAATAGCCGCCGTTATGACCATCTTCGGCCACCACCTCGCGCACCCGTACGCCGGGCCGCTGGGAGGTGCGGTAAGAATAGGCCCATTGATCCACTTCTTGTGGCGCCAAAGGGGGGGTACGCCCGGAGCGGGTGCTGATGAATAACGGGATCTCGCCAGCGGCGAAGCGTTCCTCAAGACTGCCTGGTGGCGATAGCAGCCACGACCGCGACCCGAGCCGAGCGCGGATGGCGGCCTCAACGGTCCCTACTGTATCCTGGATGCTGGCGCCCATGACCAGGGCGTCGCCGCCCCAGGGCATATCGCTCATCCGGCTCCAGATGATATCGCCGTTGAAGTAGGGATTCAGGCTGTGCGAGACAGCCCCGGGCAGGATAGTGAGATCGCGGCTGGCGACGAACCAGGCTGGGGGGATGTAGCTCAGGCTATCCAGCCCGCGCCGGCCGTGTGCGACCAGGGGGGAATTGGGCGTTTCCACCACGCCACCCCAGACCATGGCGCCCATGTAGAGAATACCGTTGGTGTCAGTGTAGAGGGCAGTCAGGTCTACGCGGTATTCGCCGGCATGGCTGAGAATCAACGAATCGGCGAATGAGCGAATAGGCCTCCCCATTGATTCGCTGATGCGTTGATTTGTTGATTTTTCTGGGGCAAAATAGCCATAGTCATTCGCCTGGCCAGTTACTGTGTAGGTAATGGCCTGCGCCGGGTTGGAGTTGGGATACAAGGTGAGGGTCAGAGACACATCGGCGGGGACACCAGGGGAGAGGCGCAGCGAGGGATTGAAGGTATCGCCCACTTGAAAAGGGGTGGCGGGCAGGACGCCGGGGTCGATGTCCAACGGATGCGCGACCCAAAGGTCGTAGGCGCCGCCGCCGGTGTAGGTGTTGCCCCACGTATCGCTGATCGCGCCGGTCATCGTGATGATATGGTGACCATACTGGGTAAAGGTTGTGTGGAAACGGTCGGCGGCGGTCATCAGAGAATAGACATCATCCAGTTGAACAGTGCCGCCATTCAGGTCGTAGCCGCCACGGGTGGTCCTGGTGCGGTGGAAGGCTTGCGCAAAGGGTTCGCTCCCCAGGTCGCGGATCGTGCCATCGGGTTGCTCAATTTGGACGCTGAGCCGACCACCGGGCAAGGCAAGCGGGAGCAGCGGCGGCGCGGGGATGCGCCGGTCAGTGAAGGAGATCATGGGCAGGAAAGGCTCCAACCGATAGGTGATTGGCTGGCCAGTGCGGGCATCCACGGGCGGCACGGCGAAGGTCGCACCCTGGCTGACGATGTCCGACGACAATTCGAAGTAGCCCTTGTCCTGCCGTGCCCCGGCGCCCCGGGTGCCCTGCACGAAATCGTCCATGAGCAAACGCCAGATCAGGCGCGGCGCGGCGACATTGCCGACCGTCCCTTCGACCCTGCTCAGGACATGGATCGGCGGCAGGGCTGCGCCGTTGGCGCCGTAAGCATAATGGATGACGTTGGCCGCCAGCCACTGGGTGCTGGTTGGTACACCGCTAAACTCCAGCGATAAGGTTGGGCGGTAGATGCCCGGCGGCAGATCAGTGGGCAGGCGACCGGTTACGGTCACGTCACCTTCAAGGACATTGCCGCCGGCGTGACGTAGATTCGTCACCTCAAGGCGGGTGTTCAGCCACTCGGAAGGAGGCTGTCCTCCGCCCTGGATGGGGAAGCCAGTGGGGGCCAGCAGGGTGGACATGAAGGCGTTCGTAGCGGCAAGTGGCCGGCCCTGGGCGTCGGCGATCATCCACAACCAGACCCAGCCCCCGGCCGTGATGCTGGAGAGCGGAGTTGTGACGGTGATGGTCGGGCTGTACAGACGTAAGACGCCGTCTATTTGGAACAAGTCGCCAGTCGCGAAGGTTGAGGGGCCGGCCGGCGGGGTTCCGGGACCCAGATAGTGGTAGAGACTCAAGCCGCCATCATTGCCACCCAGGAGCAGGTCTTGGTGACCATCGCCGTCCAGATCAGCGGCGGCCGGCGCCGATTGTTCACTGGCACGAATGCCTGGGTACTGACTCACGATCAACTTCCAGGCCGGGGCGGTGGGTGCGCCATCGTTGCGGACGTAGGCCAGGCCACCGTCTCCCCGGCCGGAGAGGAGATCCAGGTCGCCGTCGCCGTCCACGTCCAGAAAGGCTGGCGCGCCGTAACTGCCCAACTGGAGGCCGGCGTAAGGGCGCACAGGTGTGGCCCAGGCCGGCGCGGTGCGTGTGCCGATATTCTGGACGAAGCTAAGCGTGCCTGCCGCGTCGCCGATGAAGAGGTCCAGATCGCCGTCGGCGTCAATGTCGGCAAAGGCTGGGGTCGCCCAGCCGCCTACGTCGATCCCCAGGAAGGCTGGGGTAACCAATGTCCAACTCGGCGCAGTGGGCGTGCCGTCGTTGCGGTAGTAGTGGAGATTACCTCCGGCATCTGTTCCGTCATAGCCCCCCTCGCCGATGAGGAGGTCAGCATCGCCATCGCCGTCAAGATCGGCAAAGGTCGGGAAGGCATGCGGATGATTGGTCCAGGGCAGGGTCAGCAAGACGCCGTCGGACCGCCAGGCGGGGCTGGTGGCCGTGCCGATGTTCGTGTACTGGTGAACCTGGCCCCACACTTGGCCCACCAGGAGGTCCAGGTCACCGTCGTGATCCCAATCGGCCAGGGCCGGGGCCGAATCGCCGGCTAGATCGAAGGGGAAAAGGTCATTGCTAATGAAATCCCATGCTGTCCCCGCGTGGCGGTAGAAGGCGATCTGCCCCCAGTGTTCGCCGGTCACGAGATCCTGGGCGCCGTCACCGTCCAGGTCGCCGAAGGCCGGGCTGACGGCCGAACTGCCGCCAATGCCGGCGAAGTTGGCAGTGACCAGGGTCCAGGTGGGGTTCGGCGGCGGGCCGTCGTTGCGGTAGTGGGCCATGCGCCCGCCCTGGCCCACCAGCAGGTCCAGGTCGCCATCGCCGTCCAGGTCGCTAAAGGCAGGGAGGGCGGAACCATTGGCGGCGATGCCGGCGTACTGAGCTGTGACCAACGCCCAGGTGGGGGCGGAGGTCGTCCCACCTCGGCGAAAGAAGGAGAGCCTGCCCTGACTCCCATCACTCTCGGTGTAGCCGATCAGGAGATCCAGATTGCCATCGCCATCCAGATCGGCGAAGGATGGGGCAGCGTTGTACCCACTGACCGAGAGATAAGTCGCGTTGACCAGCGTCCAGACATCGCCAGGGTCGCGGCGGTAGAGGGCCACCGTGCCCTGCCCGGTACCCACCAGCAGGTCCAGGTCGCCATCGCCATCCAGGTCGGCGAAGGCCGGGGCGGCCCAGTTGCCGGTGTCCACCCCGGCGAAGTGATCGGTCACAAAGGTCCAGGATGCGGCTGAGAAACCAGCCGTAGGGCCACCATCATTGCGATAATAGATCAGATGCCCGCTGCGTTCGCCGATCACCAGGTCCAGGTCACCGTCGGTATCCAGGTCAACCGGGGCCGGATGGGTCCAGTTGAGGCCGCCCAGGTAAAGGCCGCCCATCATGCGGCCATCGTAGGCGCCGGAGAGCACGCGCGTCCATTGGCCCTCCACGATGACCGGCCCCAGGGTGCCGGTCATCGCCCAAGCCGCGCCCACGTAGTTGCGGGTGGTGTTGGGATCGTCCGCGAAGTAGTCTATAGCCCCAGCGGCGGCGAAGGGTAGAGCGTATCGGCCGCCAGCATGGGTGTGCGGCAGGTTGATGATCGTGCCGGGGAAAGGTTCCACACCCATGGCGATACCCACGTCCAGGTCGTCCCAGCGGTAGGTCCAGTCCCAACGATCCGGGCCGTGTTTGACCATGACCGCCGAACCGGGCGGCGCGTAGATCCGGGCTACGAAGCTCCCATCACCCTCGGAGATGGCGTGCGCCTGGTGCGTGCTGCTGAGGTTGACCAGGAGGACATGGGCAAAGGGCAGGGCTGCGCCGGGCGCACCGGTGACCAGCGCCTCGCCCAGGTCATCCAGCGGGCCGAAGGTGATCTTGCTAGCGTCGGGCGGATCATAGGGGATCGGATTGACGAGGGTGGTATTCAAAGCCATGGTCGCGCTTTGATCCGCGGTGCGCAGGTCAAAGACCTGGGTGGTCATGTAGTACTTGGCGGTCAAATAGTGAGCAGTTACATAGTAAATGTCGGGTGGCAGCACGCTCTGATAGCGGTTATTGGCCTCATCAACCCGTTCCAGCCCATACCATTCTTGCTTCGGTTGCCTGAGCATGGGCTTTGCTTCCAGCCAGGGACCGCCGTTGCCCGTCAATTGGAGCTCTAACAGGTAACCTCTCGAAAGCGAAAAGTTCTGCGTGAAACTGGTAGTAACGCCATCCATCTGGAGGTTGACCGGGGCCAAACGGGTAGACGCCTGGGGGCGCAGATGGAACGCCAATTGTCCGTCGGTCTGAATGGCAACGCTGTAGAACCCGCTGGCGTTGGTGACCACTGCCTGGCCGTCCTGCGGAGAATCGATGCCAAGCCACAAGTTGACCACAGGATGGCCGTCGGGATCGGTAATGGTACCGGACACAGTGATCAGCGCTTCGGGTGCAGCGGCGCTGCTCGCGCTGGCCACCAGCCAAACGAGAACCAGCAACCACAGAGTAGACCAGACTGGCCGAAAATATCGCATGACGCGCCTCCTCGTTTGCGAGTCTCACTCAAACGACAGCGCCAACAAAAAGGCGCTCAGCGCGGCCATCTCCTGCTCTGTCAGGCGGGCGCGCAGGTCGTGCTCGCTGCCGGCGCTCGGCCGCGTCAGGGCGTCCCGCAGGGTGGCCGCGCTGCCGTCGTGGAAGTAGGGCGCGCTGTCGTACAGCCCCTTCAGTGTAGGCGTATCGTAGGCCGGGCCGATCCTCTCGTCGGCGGTGGCCGTGCCCACGTCATGTTTGCGCAGGTCGGTGTACAAGGGCGGCGGGTGGCAGGTGAGGCAATTCAGCGCCGGACGGTTGAAGATGGCCTGGCCGCGTTGAGCGGCCGCGTCGAATGGATAGGGACTGCGTGGGGTCTCCAGGCTGTCCAGGAAGAGGGCCAGGGCGTCCAGATCGTAGGCGCGCCCCTGGTTAGGCGGCTGGTTGACGCAATCGGGCGGAGAGATGAGGCAATTCATCGCCCCGGCGATTAGCCCTGTCCCAAAGTTCTCCTTGCGGATGGCGAACTCGCTGTCCGCGCTCTCGTTCCACTCTGCACTCCAGCGCAAGGGATAGGTTT
>MNXL01000343.1 GCA_001871755.1 Anaerolineae bacterium CG2_30_64_16 | reverse complement strand
CCTTCGCAAACAGGTGGTTGCACTGATAGCATTTTGGCAAGACGTAGGGGCGCCGCTTCTGTGCCTGCCCTGAAAATGCACAGCGAATGGGGAAAACAACGAATCCCTTGCTGTGGCCGGTCTCCGACCGAGCCACCGTTTTCATCCACCGTGGCGACGAGCGCGGCATGAGAAACTGCCCTGAAAATATAACCGTCTGTCACTCTGAACGGGTTTGCCAGCCGAAGTTCGTTACGGCGAGCCACCAGTGAAGCATGTCCTGAGTGAAATCGAAGGGGGTCTCGGCTCTGGTCAACGAGATTCCCTTCGGCCTGGCCCTTCGATAAACTCAGGAGGGGCCTCAGGGCAGGCTTCGCTTTCTCGACTGTGCAATGTTGGTTGGCTGCAAGAGCCGCTCAGACGGTGTCCTGAGCCTGTCGAAGGAATGACATTTTCATGCGCCGTGGCGCCGATGCCGGCATCAGTAACTGCCGTTTAACGGGTGACCACCGAGGGATCGCTCTACGCGTCGGTTTCTTTCCCCCGATCGGCGATCACCCGCACATCGCCCACGACCACCCCACCGGCGGAAACAAACACCGGGTTCAAATCGACCTCGCGCAGCGCCGGGTAGCGGAATGGGAGCTGGGAGAAGGTCACCAGCAGGGCGGCCAGGGCGGCCAGATCGGCGGGCGGCTGACCCCGCGCGCCGCGCAACAACGCCGCCCCCTTGATCTCGCCGATCATCGCGTCGGCGTCGGCGCGGTCCACCGGGGCCACACACAGCGCGATGTCGTGCAGGATCTCGGTGTAGATGCCACCCATGCCGAAGGCCACCACCGGCCCAAACTGCGGATCGCGCGCGAGTCCCAGCAGCACTTCGTGCGCGCCGCGTACCATGGGATAGATCACGACCCCGCGGAAGTCCTTGCCCGCGGCCCCGTGCCGGATCGACTCGAACGCGGCCTGCGCCGCGGCGTCATCCCCGATGTTCAGCAGCACACCGCCGACGTCCGACTTGTGCAGGATGTCGGGTGAGACGACCTTCATCACGACCGGATAGCCCAGCTCACGACACCCTTGCACGGCCGCCGGCGCGGTCACCGCAAAACGATAGGCGGGGGTCGGGATGCCGTTGGCAGCCAGCCAGGCCATCGCGTCCGGTTCGAGCATCTGCCCGTCTCCCGGCAGGGCACAGGGTTCCACCGCGACCTCCGGCAGCGGCCGCCACTGCCCCCGCCGTTCTTCATACGCCGCCATCCGGGCCAGCACGGTCACCCCGCGCTCGCCGATAGCGTAGTTGGGGATGCCACGCGCTTTCAGGACAGGCAGCGCGTCGGCGACCGTGGACCCGGCCATGAAGGTAGCCACCACCGGCTTGCCGGTCGCATCGGCCGCGTCGCAAATGCCGCGGGCCAGCGCGGCCGAATCCAGATAGGGCGTGTTGACGTTCAACGCCAGCGCGGCATTGTACTCCGTCAGCACGGCCTCCAGCGTCCGCCGGTAACCGTCCTCGGCGCCTTCCACGGTCAGATCGAACGGGTTGCGAAGCGCGCAGTGCGCGGGCAGGAAGCTCGCCAGCCTCTCCCGCAGCGCCGGGCTCGGCTCGGCTACCTCGATCCCCAGCTTCTCGTCCCAGTCGGCCGCCATGACCCCCGGCCCGCCGGAGTTGGTCACGATGGCGATGCGCCGGCCCCGCACCGGCGGCACGTGGGCGAATCCCTTGCACAGGTCGAACATCTCCTCGACCGTGTCCACCCGGATCGCGCCGCACTGCCGCAGCGCGGCGTCATAAGCCGCGTCCGCGCCAGCCATCGAGCCGGTGTGGGACAACGTGGCGCGCTGCCCGGAGCGGCTGCGACCTGACTTGATCACCACCAGCGGCTTCCGTCGGGTGAATGCATGCGCCGCGGCCATGAACGCCCGCCCGTCCCGCACACTCTCGATGTAGAGCGCGACGACTTTGGTGTCCGGGTCATCGGCCAGATACGCCAGCAGATCCACCTCGTCCACATCGACGCGATTGCCGTAGCTCACGAACTTCGAGATGCCCAGCCCCTGCTCCTCGGCCCAGGCCAGCACCGCGCCGCCCAGCGCGCCGCTTTGCGAGATCAGGGCCGTCTGGCCGGCGGGCGGCCGCACTTCCAGGGTCGGGTAGAGGTTGTAGCCGGTGTTGAGGATGCCGGCGCAGTTCGGGCCGACGACGCGGATGCCAGATCGTCTGGCGATGCGTTTGATCTGCTCCTCGCCCGCGACGTTGCCAGCCTCTGAGAAGCCGGCAGTAATCACCACTGCGACCTTCACCCCGGCCGCGGCGCAATCCTCCAACACCGCCCCGACCGTAGCCGCGGGCGAGGCGATCACGGCCAGATCCACCGGCCGGCCGATCCTGGTCACCGCGGCCACGCCCGGGACCCCGTCGAAGCCCTGGGCTTTGGGATTCACCGCGTAGATGTCTCGGAACCCGCCGTCGAGCATCTGGTGGATCAAGACGTGGCCCAGCTTGCCCGGTGAGGTGGAGCCTACCACGGCGACCGTCCGGGGGTAGAAAAGGCTATGAAGGGTCATGAAGACTCCTGGAAAAATGTCGAGCGAACAGGGGGCAGGCGGCAGGAGTCAGGTGTCAGGAGTCAGGGATCAGTGGTCAGGAATCAGTCCCGTATCTTCTCAATAATCTGGGGGCAGCTCGGGCCGGCTTCGTCCTGAGGCTCAGCCCGAAGGGTCTCCGACCGTGCCCGTCGTGGCTCGGTCAGGAGACCGGCCACAGCAAGTCAAGCCCCGGAAAATTGAGAAGATACTCAGTCCCCACATCTTGCGCGACCACCACCGCCCGAACGGCCTACCCTCCCGCATATGCGTCGTACCCCATCTGAAACGCGTACAAATTACGCTCGGCCGCGCGCCGCCACTTCTCTCGCACCGTTTCGCGCACATCATCGACCGACAGCACCTCCGGCAGCCCGGTCAGGGCCATGGTCGCGCCGAGCACGAAGATGTTGGCCGGGACGGGCAGGCCCTGATAGGTCGGCAGGACGTCGGCGGCCACGTAACGCCACCTGGCGCCGGCCGCCTCCACCTGCTCCCGCACCTGGCCCAGCGTGGGATAGGGCGCCTTCCCCAACATGACCGCGGTAGGCGCCCACACGTGCCCGAACACCAGAAAATCGTGGCCCGGCTTGACGAAACGCACGCCCTTGAGCGACTCGGAAAGCTCCATCGAGATCACCAGATGGGCGCCGCGCTCCGGGATGTTGGGACCGACGACCTCCCGCCCCAGCCGCAACTGCGCCTTGACGAACCCGCCCCGTTGCGCCATCCCCTTGCTCTCGTAGTAGTTGGCGGGGATCCCCTGGCGCAACGCGGCCTCGGCCAGCAAACTTCCAATGGTCAGCACGCCCTGGCCGCCGACACCCACCAAGTAGATGTCGAATTGCGGATCTCGGATTGCGGATTGCGAGTTGTGTACTGCATACTGCGTATTGCATACTCGTCCTGAGGGCAAGCGAAGCGTTACATCCATTCCCTCAGTTCCTTCAGTTCCCTGCGTCTCTGTGTACCCGTGTCCCCCTGTCATCCGAGCCTCCGCTCAAACTCAATCGCATCCCGGTTGCACACGTCCACGCACAAACCGCAACCATAACACAGCAGCGGATCGATCTCGATTGTGCCCTCGGCCAGGCTGATCGCCGGGCAGCCGGTGACGGTAATACACAGCTTGCAGAGATTGCAGTTCTCGGCCACGACCCGCACCACGCCCGGCCGTTCGTCCCGGCGCAAGACCGGCATCACGCACTCCTGCCGCGCCAGCACCACCTTGACCCCCGGCAACGTCAGCGCCCGCTGGATCGTCGCCGCAGTGTCGGCGAAATCAAAGGGGTCCACCTGGAAGAAGTGGTCCACGCCCAGCGCAGGCACGATCTGCGCGATGTCGAGCCGCCGGTCGCCGGCCCCCTGGCGCTCGTCCGCGGTGCCCGGATTCACCTGCATGCCGGTCATGCTGGTCCAGCCGTTGTCCATGATGATCAGGGTCAGCGGCACCTGGTGCTGCACCGCATTGATCAGCCCCGGGATGCCGGCGTGGAAGAAAGTGGAGTCGCCGATGGTGGCGATCACGGGCGTCTCGATCCCACCGTGGACGTAGCCCTGGGCCAGTGAGATGCTCGCGCCCATGGAGATCTCAGTCCAGACGGTGTTGAACGGCGGGTTCATCCCCAGGATGGTGCAGCCGATGTCGCCGGTGACCATCACATCGTCCCGCTTGTAGCGCAGCTTGCGAATCGCCTGGTTGATCGCCATGTAGGTGCCGCGATGCGGACACCCGGCGCACACCGTGATCGGCCGCTGCGCGGCCAATGCCTCGGCCTCGCGACGACCCTGGAACGCGGCCGCGGGGATCTCCAGGCCCAGCGCCACGGCGATCCCGCGCACCACGTGGCTGACGTTGTACTCGCCGATGCGGCTAAACGTACCATCCAGCTTGCCGATGATTCGTCCCGCGAAACCGCTTTGCCGGGCGGTCACGTACAGGCTCTTTTCGAGGTGCGGCTCCAGCTCTTCGAGCACCAGGATCGTGTCGCAATGGCGCATCAGAGCCGCGGCCTCTTCCTGCGGGAATGGGTGCACACCGACCACCTCGAGCGTGGAGATGGCCTGGGGACCAGCCCCCGCGGCCGCGGGGGCCAGCCCGTACCCCGCGGCGATCTCCAGCCCCTCGGCCAGGTAGGATGCGACCGCGCCCGCGGCGATAATGCCCAGCCCTGGCCGACCGCCGGTCTGCTCAGACAGGTGAAGCCGGTTGATCTTGCGCTCGGCGATGATCTGCCCGGCCCGCGCCAGCCGCGCGATCAGCTCGCGGTGTTGCGTCATGCAAATCGCCGAACCGGCCTTGGTGAAACGCGCGATGTCTCGGATCAGCACCGATTCTCGCTCCGGCACATCCAGCCGCGGCAACATCTGCACCGGCGCCAACGAGTTGGCGGTAGCCGTCACCAACCGGACGAAGACGGGGCCGCCGATCTCCTCGGACAGGTCGAACGCGAATGGCATGATCTCGTAGGCGTCCGTCACGGTCGCGGGTTCGAGCATCGGCATGTCGGCCAGCGCGGCAAAGCCGCGCGAATCCTGCTCCGCCATCCCCGCGCTGACGCCGGGGTCGTCGGCCACGTAGATCACCAGCCCGCCCACCGTGCCCGAATACGCGATCGAGATCAGCGAGTCGTAGGCCACGTTCAGGCCCGACATCTTCATGGTGCACAACGCGCGCTGGCCGGCCCACGCCGCACCAGTGGCGATCTCCAACGCGACCTTCTCGTTGGTGCTCCACTCGACGTGCACGCCCTCTGGCTGTATAGCCAACATGCGGGTCAACGCGCCCGTGGATGGCGTGCCGGGGTAGCCCACAGCCACCTTCACCCCTGCCCGCAGCGCGCCCAACGCAACGGCCTCGTTGCCGGAAATCCTTCGCGTCTCCACCCAAGCCTCCGTGATGAATTGCGGCTACACCGCCTGCGTATCCTCTCAATAGATAGGGGCATCGCCATCACGTGCCTGGCACTTTTCGGAAGTGCCAGGCACGTTCGCCCCAGATTATTGAGAAGATACCCGCCTGCCGTGCCCGATCCAGCGCGGCCAAAACCCGCTCCGGCGTCAACGGCAACTCGTAGATGCGCACACCCAACGCATCCGCCACCGCGTTGGCGACGGCCGGCGCGGCCGGCGTGAGCGCCGGTTCGCCGATCCCCTTGGCGCCGAACGGCCCCACGCCCGACCCCGATTCCAGGATGATCGCCTGCGTGGCCGGGATGTCCATCGTTGTGGGGATCAGGTACTCGGCCAGCGACGGCGTCTGGATCACCCCATCCTCGACCTGGACCTCTTCCATCAGGGCGTAGCCCAATCCCTGCGCACTGCCCCCCTGGATTTGCCCGGCGACCGCGGTCGGGTTGATCGCCCGGCCGACGTCGTGACACGCCGCGCTCTTCAGCAGCGTGATCTCGCCGGTCTCGGTATCCACCGCGACCTCGACGGCCTGCGCGCCGAACGTGAAGTCGGGAAAGATCGGTCCCTGGAGGTTGTCCGGATCGAGCCGGGCAGTGAACGGCGCGGCGAACAGCGCCAGGTTCGCCAGCGGCAACCCCTCGGCCGCGCACAGCGCGACCAGCTCAGACAACGGCATCCCCTTTTCGGGGTCGCTCTTGACAAACACCCGGCCGTCCGCCAGATCCAGGTCCTCCAGATCCTCCTCGAAGTGACGCCGCGCCCGCTCCAACAACACCTTGCGCACCTCACCCGCGGCCTTGAGCACCGCGTTGCCCGACATGTAGAGCTGCCGTGTCGCGGTCGACGTGCCGGCCAACGGCGTCAGCGCCGAATCGGTGCTGTAGATGGTGATGCGATCGAGCGGCACCCCCAACACCTCGCTGGCAATCTGGCACACACTGTTGATCTGCCCGGCGCCCAGGTCCGGGATGCCGCTGCGGATCACCGCGGCGCCGTCCATCTCCATGCCCACCCACGCCTGCGAGGTGTCGTGGAACCAGGTGATGCGACCGTAGCTCTGCATGTAGGAGGCGAAACCCCGGCCCACCTTGATTGCATCGCGGCCACCTGCCCTGAGCGCTGCGGGCAACGCCGAAGGGGGCGTCTTCTCGCCCAGCGCCTCGAGCGCCCGGCTGGCGGTCTCCTCCAACCAGATCGCGCTCGTGATCGGCTGGTTCGTGGCGTTGCGGTCGCCGGTTTGCATGTAGTTGATGCTACGGAATTCCAGCGGATCCATGTTCAGCACGGCCGCGATCGCGTCCATCTGTTGCTCGTAGGCGAAACACGCCTGCGGCGCGCCAAACCCGCGAAAGGCGCTGGTGAAGGGGTTGTTGGTGGCCACGGCCTTGCCGTCCACCTTGAGGTTCTCCATGCGGTACGGGCCGGGGGCGGTCACCACAGCATAAAGCAACACGTACGGGCTCAGGTAGGGGTAGGCGCCCGAATCCGCCACCATCTCGATCTCCGCGGCGGTGATGCGGCCGTCGTTCTTGACGCCGGTGCGATGCGTGATGATGAACGGGTGGCGCTTGGAGTGCGCCATGATCGACTCTTCGCGGGCGTAGGCCAGCCGCACGGGCCGATGCGTGTGTTTCGCCAGTAACGCCAGGAAGATCTCGACGGTGATGTCCTCTTTGCCGCCGAACCCGCCGCCGACCATCGTGCCCAGGATGTGGATCTGGTTCTGCGGCACGCCCACCGCCTGGGCGATGCTGCGGAAGTGCTCGACCACCTGCGTGCAGACGCGGATGTTGATGATCCCACGGTCGTCCACCCATGCCAGGCCGGCCTCCGGTTCGAGATAGGCGTGATCGACGAACGGCGCCCGATAGGTGTTCTCCACGATCAGGTCGGCCACGGCCATCCCCAGGTCCACGTCCCCTTTGCGGATCTGCCAACTGGCGACCACGTTGTCGGGCGCGTGCAGCACCGGCGCGCCGGGCTTCAGCGCCTCGAGCGGATCGAACACCCCCGGCAGCCGCTCGTACTCGACCTCGATCAGTCCCAGGGCGGTTTCGGCGATATCCAACGTCTCGGCCGCGACCAGGGCGATCGGCTCGCCGACGAAGCGGACCACCTCGCGGGCCAGCACCTGCGCATCGGAACCGGCGCGGCGCTGCTGGCCGGTCTGGCCGGGCATATCGGTCGCCAGCGTCCCGCCGGGCAGATCCAGGGCCGTCAACACGCAGACCACGCCGGGCAAAGCCTGCGCCTTGCTCACGTCCAGGCGCGCGATGCGGGCGTGCGGCACGCGGCTGCGGAACACTTTGCCGTGGAGCATGTTCGGCATGGTGAAATCGCCGGCGTACAGCGTCGCGCCGACCGCCTTGCCCAGCGCGTCCACCCGGCGCAGCGGCTTACCCACGACGCGCAACTCGGGCAGGGTGACGGGGAGTAGCGGTTTAGCCTTGTACTTCATGTTTGCACCTCCAATGAGTCAGCGAATCAGCGAGAAAACGAGTCAGCGAGCGCGTTGGCGGGTGAGTTCGCTGACTCGCTGACTCGCTCACTCGCCTGACCGCCTCGATGATGTGGTCGTAGCCGGTGCAGCGGCACAGGTTGCCCGAGAGCGCTTCCCGGATCTCCTTGTCCGAGGGGTGCGGGTTGGTGTCGAGCAGCGCCTTGGCCGAGATGATCATGCCGGGCGTGCAATAGCCGCACTGGACCGCGCCGGTGTCCGCAAACGCGGTCTGCAACGGGTGGGGGTGGTCGAGCGTGCCCAGGCCGGCGTTGGTGACGATTTCCGCGCCGTCGGCCTGCCAGGCTAACACCAGGCAACTATTGACGGGTTTCCCATCGAGCAAGACCGCGCACGCGCCGCAGTCCCCCTTCTCGCAGCCGTTCTTGACGTCCGTGTAGCCCAGATCACGCAA
>MNXL01000050.1:2379-8308 GCA_001871755.1 Anaerolineae bacterium CG2_30_64_16 | reverse complement strand
GTCTTCTGGATCGCTTCAGCCGCGGCCTTGAGGTCGTCCCACGTCCAATCAGCCGTCGGCTCGGCGATGCCGGCCGCCTTGAACGCCTCCGGCAGGTACACCAGGCCGAGCGTGCCCCAGTCCTTGGGCAGGCCGTAGGTCTTGCCGTCCAGCGTGAAGATGGTCAGCAGCGCTGGGATGAAGTCGTCGCGGCTGGCGCCGGCCACAGCCATGTAGTCGTCCAACGGCAGCAACTGCCCGCTGGCGCCGAACGCGGTCATCAACTGGTCGTCCACGTAGAACACGTCCGGGGCCGTGCCGCCCGCCATCATGGCCTTGAGCTTGGTCTGAAAGTCCGCCGGGATCGGCTGGAAGTCTACCACAACGTCCGGGTAGAACTCATTGAAACGCTTAATGGAGTCGCGGTAGATCTGCTGCTCCGTCTCGTCACCCCAGCCCGAGAACACGATCTTCGCGCCGGGTTCGACCTCGGTCACCTTCAGGTCGCCGTACGTCTTAACCTCGGCCGGCGCCGCCTCAGGAACTTTGGTGGGTTGTACGGCCTCGGGGGCCTGTGTCGGTTCTGGCGCTGGCGCTGGGGCTGGGGTCGCTTTAGGTCCGCAGCCGGCGACCAACATGGTCAGCACGACCAGCATCATCAGTGCCGTATAACGAAAGGTGCGCATGGTATCTCCTCCCAAAAAAGGTTACTGTGAGATTCTGTCACTAAACAACATCTAAAAACGCAGATCGGTTATGGGGAACACCTCCTGTGCTTCCTGCGCACCGATCGCTTGCCAGTTTATGGTTTGCCTGGTAGAATCTTGCTTCGTGTCTGGCAAGCGCGCTGCGCAAGTTGGATGCCCGCCGAGCCGCCTCACTTCGTCCACCAAGACTGCTGAGGCGGCTCGGCGCCGTTTCAGGTTAGATGTCGCGCTTCTAACCCGCCGTTCGAATGTCGACGCTTTGCAACTCACCCCGATAGAAGAACTTGAATGCTAACCGGGTCCAGCGTTCCGGCAAACTGGGCTGCGTATCCCAACCGTGCTCGTGGACCCGCAGCCCCCCGAAGCCGAAAACCGCGGCTTGCCAGAGGCCCCCGGCGCTGGCGCCATGGATGCCATCGCCAGCGTTGTGCCGCACATCCAGCAAATCGGCGCGGGCTGCCCGCAGGAAATGCACGTAGCCGGCCGCACAGTCCCCCATTCGACAGGCCATGATGGCGCTGATACTCGGCCCCAGGCTGGAGCCGTATTCGTGATCGGTGCGGGGCGCATAGTAATCGTAGTTCACGCGCACCTGCTCCGGGCTGAACCGGTCGGGCAAGAGACACTGGAGCATCAAGACGTCCGGCTGCTTGATATTCTGCGTGGCGGCACAGCCCTCGATGCCCAGTAGCGCTTGCATTGAGCGGGTCCGCGCAGGATCGCGCAAGACGGCGAAATCCACATCCTCCGTCTCGAAGTAGCCGGCGTACTGCTCGATCAACCCCGTCTCTGGATCGTCGGGCAGATCCATGCAGCCGATGACGTCGGCCCAGTGGGCCAGCCGGGTCGGGCTCAGGTCGAGCGCGCCAACCAGCTCATCGTGCTTCTTCGGGGCCGCCTGTGCCAACCACGCCAACACGTCAAGGGCGGTCTCCAGGTGCCATTTGGCCATGTGGTTGGTGTAGGCATTGTCGTCGATGCGATCGTGGTATTCGTCCGGTCCGATGACGTTGCGATAGTGGTATTGGCCGTCCTCTTCGAGCTGGGCCGCGCTGGCCCAGAATTTGGCGCCGTCCAGCACGATCTCGGCGCCATAGTCTCGCATCCATGCATCATCGCCGGTGACGCGCCAGTAGTGCATGGCCGCGTAAGCGATATCGGCGGTGATGTGGATCTCGATGTCACCGGTCCAGATGCGGATGATCTGCTTCCGGTCGGCAGGGTGAGGTACCCAGGTCGGCGTGGCCTCGCGGCCATCCCCGGCGCTTTCCCAGGGAAACTGCGCGCCTTCGTAGCCGTTGGCTGCCGCCTTTTCCCGCGCGCCCGGCAGATTGTGCCAGCGGTACATCAGCATGTTGCGGGCCAGTTCCGGCTGGGTGTAGATGAACAGCGGCAGCATGAAAATATCGGTGTCCCAAAAGACGTGATGCCGGTAGCCAAAGCCACTCAGTGTCTTGGCGCCGATGCTGGCGTGCCCGGTATGGCGCGGCGCGGCGATCAACAACTGGAAAAGGTTGAAGCGCAAGGCGACCTGAGCCTCCGGGTCACCCTCCACGACCACATCGGAAGTTGCCCACACCTTCGCCCATTCGGCAGCACTGGCCTTTCGCCAGGCTGCGTAGCCCTCCGCCTGCGCGGCCCGGGCGATCTCATGAGCAGTCCCCAGCGGGTCATCCGATTCCAGGCTGCCAACCACAGCAACGAATTTCTGAAAAGTCAGGGCATCTCCGTCACCCAAGCTGGCCCGGCGCTCGAACATCGGCTGGCCGTCGGCGTCGCATGCGGTCTGCTGCCACGGTACCGTGCCGGACGTGTTCAAGGCGGTCGCCACTGCCAGGTCGATGCCGGAAGCGCGCGTGCGGGCTAGCAGTGATGCCGAATCCGGCCCCACGCGCTGGTCGATCAGCCGCCAATGCAACAGGCCAGTGTTCTCCACATGGCTGTCGAGGCCCGTGCGCAAGCGTAGCTTCGCCTGCCCCTCCACGACATCGACACGCACCTGCACTGCGGCCCGGTGTGGATCTGCCAGGCTGACGAAGCGCTCGAAGTGGAAATCCACCACCGGGCCACCCGCTTCGGGCTGCCAACGCACCCACCGGGACAGCACGCCCGTACGCAGGTTCAAGCCCCGCCGGTAACCCCACAGGTTGCCCCGGTCCATGCGGAACCGCTGATCGTTCACCCAGATGTCCACGCCCCACCAACGCGGGATGTTGGCCAACTCGGTAAAGTGAACCGGCATGTCGTCCCACACGCCATGGACGAACGCGGCCGGCGCGTCGTCCGGGTAGCCTTCTTCGAAGGCCCCGCGCACGCATTGGTAGCCGTTGCCGGTGGTGAAAACGGTCTCCTGGTGGTGCTGTCGGGCCGGGTCGAAGACCGGCTCAGTCACAGTCCAGGCCGCATCGGCCAACGCGGCCATGATGCCGGTCAGGGTCATGCCAGCCAGGCTCTCGAAGCGAGCATGAGCATGGCCCACTCGCTCTGGCGGTCCCAGGCCAATCGTCCACATCCCCGCGGCCAGCGCGGCGTCGATCCCGGCGGCCGCATCCTCCACCACAGCGCAGGCGCCGGGAGTGACGCCCAGCATCTCAGCCGCTTTCAGGAAAAGGTCGGGCGCCGGTTTGGGGTTTTCAACGCTGTAGCCATCAGCCACGGCGTCGATCAGGTCGGAGATGCCCAGCGCCGCCAGCACCGTGCCGGCGTTTTTGCTGGCCGAGCCGATGGCCGTCTTCACGCCGGCGGCCCGCAACTCCTGGAGCAGATCCACCGCACCCGACAGCAAGTCCGCAGGGGTAATCTGTCCCAACATTTCGACGTAATAGCGGTTCTTGCGCGCCATCATCTCAGCGATCTGTTCCTCAGTCGCCGACTGGCCGGCCAGGATGAACTCCAGGGATGCGCGTCGAGCCACACCCCGCAACTGCTCGTTCATCTGGCGGTCGAACGGCAACCCCTCATCATCGGCCAACCGCTGCCAGGCCTGATAGTGATATTCGGACGTGTTGGTGATCACCCCGTCCAGGTCAAAGATAACCGCTTGCAAATTCATCGCTTGCAGATTCACAGATAGTACGCTCTTTTCGGATTTCGGATACTTCGACTGGGCTCAGTACAGGTTTCGGATTTCGGCCCCGTCACCTTGTCACCCTGTCATCATCCAGCACAGCGCTGGAGGCGCGCACGATCAACTCGGGCTGCAGTAACACGTGACGTTCTTTGAGAAACCGCTCATTGCAAATATCCACCAACGTCGTTACCAACCGCTCCCCGACCTCGGCGATGGGCTGACTCAGGGTGGTCAACGGCGGGCGCAGGAAACGGGCAATCGGCGCATCGTCAAAACCGACCACGGCCAGATCACGGCCGGGTTCCAGCCCGGCGTCCCAGGCCGCGTTGATCACACCGATCGCCATCAGGTCCGTCAGCGCAATGACGGCTGTGGGGCGGATGTCGGCCGGCAGGCTGAGGAATTGTCGAGCGCCGGCGTAGGCGTTGGCATGCGTGTTCCCTATTCGCTCGGTCCAACGCGGGTCGACCGGCAGCCCGGCGTCTGCCATCGCCGTCCGGTAACCCTGGAGACGAAACTGGCCAGTGAGTGACTCCTCGGTCCACGCCAGGCAGGCGATGCGCCGGTGCCCCCGCTGAATCAGATGTTCTGTGGCCTGGCGCACCCCGGCAGTCCCGTCCACGTCAACCCAGGGGAAGTCCCAATCCGGGTTGGCGCGGCCAAAGGCCACGAAGGGAAAGCCGATATCCAACAGACTGCGCACCCGCGGATCATCCTGGTTGGTGTTGGAAAGCACGAAACCGTCCACCTGGCCTATGAGGACCATCTCCTCATAGGTGGCCAACTCCTCTTCCAGGGTAATCGTAGGAAAAGTCAAAATGCGATAGCCGTGGCGAGCTGCTGCCTCAGCCATGGCCTGTAAGAAGCGGTCAAGAATGGGATTGAACTGATCTGGGGGGCTGGGACGCCAGGTGTAACCGAAGAGCCGTGTTTTGCTGGCCTGTAGGTTCCGAGCGGTCACGTTGGCCCGATAGCCCAGGCTCGTCGCAGCTCGCAATACGCGCTGACGGGTCTCCTCCCCCACCGGCCGAGAGTCGTTCAGCACGTACGACACGGTGGCAATCGACACGCCGGCTGCCTTCGCGACATTACGAATCGTAGGATTGCTCATGGCGCTTAAACGTTTAACCCCCTGGGAAAATAGTCTAGCACACAATCAGTGGCTTGTCAATACCCAATTTAAACGTTTCACGTTAGCCCGGCCACGAAACCGGCCACACGGTGCACGTCCCACCGTGTACCGTGCCGATTCCCGTGGACATCCTCACAAAAACGCCGGCCTACCTCTCGAAGGTAGGCCGGCGCCTTACATCGCTTGGGAACGCCTTCCGGGCCGCACTGTGAAAGCCCGAAAGAGGGTCTATTGTCCGATCGTGTCGTTGTAGTCCTGGATGGCCTGCGTTACCGATGCGGCAGCCTTGTCAAGCGCTTCCTTGGGGGTCGCGGCCCCCGAGAACGCCTCCTCCAGCGCGGCCTCGACGGTCTGGCGTGCCTCGGGGAAGACACCGATCAACCCGCCGGCCGTCACGTTGGTGATGGGCGCCATGTGGAGCTGATCGATGGCCACCTGGAACTGCGGGTACTGCTCGCGCCAGGCGACGTCATCCGGGTGGTTGTAGCCCTTGGCGTTGATCGGGTAGTAGCCGGTCTGGATGTGCCAGTAGGCCTGGGAATCGGCGCTGCTCATGAACTTCACGAACTGCCAGGCCGCTGCCTGTTCCTCGGCCGGGCGCAGGTTGAGGATCCACAGGCAGGCGCCGCCGATGATCGTGCCGGCCTTCTGGTAGTCTGCCTCGTTGGCGCGCGGCAGGAAGCCGACGCCGACCTCGAACTTGCCCTTGGCTGCGTCGATGCGGTCGCGCAGGCTGGCCGTGGAGTCCAGGGTCATGGCTGCCACGCCCGAATCAAACGCCTTCTTGGTGTCGGAGGTCTTCCGGCCGAGATTGGCGCAGATCCCCTCATCGATCATGCTCTTCCACCACTCGAGCAGTGCGACCCCCTCGGGGCCGTTGAAGGTGGCTTCGGTCGCGCGGTCTTTGCGGCCGTTCTCGTTGTTGACGTAGTAGCCATCCTGCACCGCGATGAACTGCTCGACGAACCAGCCGTAGAACGCAAACGCGCACCCATACTGGGTGGTCTGACCGGACGCGTCCTGCTGGGTCAGCTTGCGAGC
>MNXL01000050.1:0-2364 GCA_001871755.1 Anaerolineae bacterium CG2_30_64_16 | reverse complement strand
GGCCCAGGTGCGCGGCGCCTTCTCGGGATCCAGTGCGGGGACGTCCTTCGATTGCAGGCCCGCCTCACGTTTTTTGACCTGCGGCGCTTCCCGGCTATACTGTGCTCCTACCGTGACACGTTGGAATGCGCCTCGGACGCGGCCATAGTCTATCCGGACCGCAAGCCATGGTCGAACCACCTGTTATCAAGTACACCATTGGAGACCGGACGATGTTCAACAAAGTCAATGCCGAAATCGTTGCCGCGCTGCGACGCATCGCCGGCGGGGAAAACGTGTTGTATGGGCCGGAAAACGCCGAGGCGCTGGCGCCCTACGCTCACGACGAGGTGGTGGGGCTGTCCGCCGAGCCCGAAGCGGTGGTGCGGGTCACGTCGGCGCAACAGGTGTCGGAGATCTTCCGGCTGGCGCAGGCCGCGCGCGTGCCGGTGACCCCGCGCGGCGCGGGCTACGGATTGAGCGGCGGCGCGGTGCCGGTCCAGGGCGGGATCGTGCTCTCCCTGGAGCGGATGAACCGCATCCTGGAGATCGACCGGGAGAACCTGATGGCGGTCGTCGAGCCGGGCGTGATCACGGGCGACATCCACCGCGCGGTGGAGGCCGAGGGGCTGTTCTACCCGCCCGATCCGGCCAGCCTCGATTCGTGCACCATTGGCGGCAACATCGCGGAGGGGGCCGGCGGCCCACGCGCGGTCAAGTACGGCGTCACCAAGGACTACGTTACCGGGTTGGAGGCGGTGCTGCCGTCCGGCGAGATCATCCGGTGCGGCGGCAAGCTGGTCAAGGACGTCACCGGCTACAACCTGACCCAACTGCTGATCGGCTCCGAGGGCACGCTGGCGGTGGTCACGGAGATCACCCTCAAGCTGTTGCCGCTGCCCAAAGTGCAGATCGACCTGCTGGCGCCGTTCGCCGATTTCCAGGCCGCGGCCGACGCGGTGTCGAAGATCATCGAGCAGCGCATCTTGCCGACCGCCATCGAGTTCATGGAGCGGGACAGCATCCTGGCCGTGGAGCGGTTGCTGGAGCGTAAGCTGCCCCACCGTGACGCGGCCGCGCACCTGTTGATTCAGTTGGACGGCAACCACCAGGCGGCCGTGGACGCCGACTTCGAGATCGTGGGCGAGGTGTGCCTGGCGGCCGGCGCGCAAGACGTGCTGGTCGCCAAAGACCGGCGGACGCGGGAGCGCCTGTGGGAGGCGCGGCGCAAGATCATCGAGGCGCTCAAGCACGAGAGCCCGATCAACCACATGGAGGACGTGGTCGTCCCCCGGGCGCAGATCCCCGCGGCGTTGCGGGGGATCAAGGAGATCGGTCGGCGGCACGGCGTGCGGATCGTCTGTTTCGGCCACGCGGGCGACGGCAACGTGCACGTCAACGCGCTCAAGGACGACCTGCCGGTCGAGCGCTGGGACGCGCTCGTGCCGGTCCTGTCCGCGGAGGTCTACCGCCTGACGTTGGCGCTGGGCGGCATGATCACCGGCGAGCACGGCATCGGCGTCACCCGCCGCCCCTACCTGGCCATGGCGCTGAGCGAGCCCCAGATCGCGCTGATGCGCGGGATCAAGGCCGCGTTCGACCCGCATGGGATTTTGAATCCGGGGAAGATCTTTCCGTAGAACCCTCAGCTTTTCGGACCAGTGTTCTTTCGGGGATAGCGCACCGCCATCTGCTTGAATACCGCGTTTCGCAACCCCCACGTATCGCCATAACGCACGTGATTGAGCCACCCTTGAACGCTGGCGTTCAGTTCCGCAAACGTGATCTGTCCGGCTTCGAAAAGATCGAGGTTGTGTTGCAGTCGCCGGACGAAGTTCACCGTGTTGCGGCGTTTCAGCAAACGGTGCGTGGGATAGACCACGAATCCGAGCCAGGGGATGCCTTGCGCTACCGGTTGGACCTGCGCTGCGTGCTCGTGGACCGTCAGTCTACGGCTTGCCAGGAAGTCGATCGCAGCGTGTTTCCAATCCCACAACTGCCTCTTGCTGTCGCAGAACAGCGCAAAATCATCGACGTAGCGCAGATAGGCCCTGCAATCCAGGGTCTTGACGACGCGCCAATCCAGACCGTTCATGTACACATCGGACCAGAATTGCGACGTCAGATTGCCGATAGGCAAGCCGCGCGGACGGAATGCGCTCAGCAGGCCTTGTCCTGAGCCTGTCGAAGGATCGTCACCGGGGAAGTAGACCATGTCGTATTCGTTGGCCAGCACGCCCAAGACGCGGACGCGCACCTGAACAAGCTGCGGCTCTATCTGCGGCTGGTCCACCAGTGGGAATGGCTGTCGGCCGGGCAGTACGAGCACGTGAGCAAGATGGTGGCCGAGGTCGGCCGGCTGCTGGGCGGGTGGATCAAACAGAC
>MNXL01000168.1 GCA_001871755.1 Anaerolineae bacterium CG2_30_64_16 | reverse complement strand
CGCTGCTTCCTCCAGCAAACGGAGAGAGACTTGGCTTCCCCACGTCATGCGGTTTCTTTGAACAGCGGACATCTTATTACCTCCTAACCCGAACAAGCCGGAACCAAAAAGACGACAGCCGCCACTCCCAAAATCATTGCACAAAAAACAAGAATTGCGGGGGTTAGGCACAATAGAACGACAGGACACCGGGGCCTGTAACCATCATCAGATCCACGAACTCCGGCCACTGGTAACATTTCCACGTTATGCCAATAAGACCGCTGCTACCACCAGGCTGGAGCTGACAACGCCCTCAGGGCAGTTCTGTAACTCATCCGCTTATCCGCTTCCATCTGCTGCGCTACTCCCACGCGGCCGCTTCCTGTTTCGGCTGCAATTGGCGGAAGCGCGGGAACAGGCCCATCCTCAACACGCCACGCCCCACCGCTTTCACCGGCTTAACCTGCGCGACCCGGTAGATGCGCCGGCCCCACTGCGGTCCGAAGTAACGCACGTACTTGCGCTGCTCCTTGCTCTCCAGAAAACGCCGCCGGGCGCGGATCGCCATCTTGCTCAGCTCCGTATCGCTGACGTCCGAAACGTTCAAGAACGGCGCGATCTCACTGGTATATGAGTTATAGTAGTAGCTCTTGGTGAAGTCCGCGTTGTAGGCCGTGTCCGGATTGCGATGGACCAACTCCTCCCACAACTCGGTGCCCGGCATCGGCGTCGCGATGGAGAACATCGCCTCGCTCAAACGCAAACTCGCCGCGAACTCGATGGTCTCGTTCATGGTGGCTGCGTTGTCGCCCGGCAAACCCAGGATGAAATAGCCCTTGCTCAGGATGCCAGCGTCCTCGGTCCACTCGATCGCCTGGCGCACCTGGCCCAGATTGATGTGTTTCGCCGTCTTCGCCAGGATCTCCGGGTTGCCCGACTCGATGCCAAAATGGATCTGGCGACAGCCGGCCCGGTACATCTTCTTGAGCAGATCGGGGTTCACGCGATCGACGCGTGCCAGACATCGCCAGCGCACGTTCAGGTCCTGGGCAATGAAATGGTCCAGGATCGCCTCCAGGCGCTTCACGTTGATCGTGAAGAGATCGTCCATGAAGTAGAAATTGCGCACGCCGTACTCGTCGATCAGGTACCGCAACTCGGCGACGATGTTCTCCGGGCTGCGCTGCCGGTAGGTCCGGCCCACGATCCCCTTGAAGCAGAACGAGCACTTGTAGGGGCAGCCGCGGCTGGTGAGCACCGTGATCATCGGCTCGCCGGTGGGCGCGTAGAGGGGGTAGGCCTTCAGGTCGAACAGGTGGCGAGCCGGGAACGGCAGCGCGTCCAGGTCAGGGATCAGCTCCCGCTCACCGCCATTGATCACATTGCCGGCCACATCCTTGTACCACAAGCCCCGGTTCGCGCCCCAGTGGGTGTCACCCGTCTCGATCTGGCGCAGCCAATCCCGAAAAACGTACTCCCCCTCACCATACACGAGGAAATCGAAGTGCGGGTTTTGCAGGGTCAGCTCAGGCAGCGTGGTCGCGTGCGGGCCACCGATGATGGTCGGCGCCCCCAGCGCCTCCTTCAGCATCGCCACCGATTCTTCGACGCTCTGGTAGGAGGTGGTCATGGCCGTGTACGCGATCACATCCGGCCGCCATGCCACGATGTCGGCGACTTCGTCCGCCAACGGCTTCTTGGGGCGCAGCCCCATGTCGAAAATCGCGACCTCGTGCCCCTCCTGCTCGGCGATCGCAGCCAGATATGCCAGGCCCAGGGATGGATAGCTGTTGACCATCTCATGCCACTTGGGGCCGATTAACGCGACTCGCATGTGTGGTCTCCAGTGGATCGGTAGGCTGGTAAATTGGTAACTTGGTAGATTGGTTGACGCCACCAATGTACCATTGCCCAATTTACCAATCTACCAATGTACCAAGTTACAACGAAGCTCCCATCGCCCGCTTCAGCTCTGTCTTTTCCTTGTGCGGCACGACCGTACGCCAGGCCAGCCGGGCGTTGCGTCCAAAGTTCATCCAGAAATCCTTGCGCCGCAGGGTGCGCGCAATGTATTTAGGTCGCCAGTAGAACTGCCGATACGCCTTGCGGTACATCTCCTCAACCAACTCGGCGGTCAAATCGCCCATCTCGTAGCGCGCTCGTTGATCGAAGAAGATGTAGTCCTCCCAGTCGTTCATCAGGATGCGGCCGTGCTGCTTGACCTCTTCGTAGACGGCCGTCCCCGGATAGGGCGTCATCATGCTGAAGTTGGCGATCATCGGGTCCAGCTCGATGGCGAAGTCGATCGTGCGTTGCATCGTGGCGCGGGTGTCGCCGGGCAGTCCGATGATGAAGAACCCGATGGTCTCGATCCCCGCGGCCTTGGCGTTCTTGAACGCCTGCCGGATCGTGTCGTGATCCACATGCTTGTCGATGCGGATGATCATGTCCGGGTCACCCGTCTCCACGCCGAACGCGGTGCGCTTCAAACCGGCCTGTTTCATCTTGACCAGCAGGTCCAGGTCAGCCAGGTTGGCGCGGATGCCATTGACGAAGATCCACGGCACATGGTTGAGCCGGTTCGCGATCAATTGGTCGGAGAGTTCGTGTAACCGTGCCTTGCGGATGTTGGCGCTATCGTCCAGCACGCCGATCTCCAGCGCGCCCAGGTCCTGCACCAGATGCCGCCACTCCTCGATGACGTTTGCCGACGAACGCGCGCGCCATTTGATCGGCATGATGCTCTGAGAGCAGAAGGTGCAGCGATAGGGGCAGCCGCGGCTGGTCATGATGGAAAAGCTGCGGGAGCCGTCGATGGCATCGGTGGCCGGCTGTAAATTCGTGTAGCGATCCATCTTGAACAGATTGTAGGCCGGCCAGGGCAGGCTGTCCAGGTCGGCAATCACTGGGCCGTCGACGTTGCGGTGCAACTGACCGTCGCTGGTCTTGTAGCTGATGCTCTGGACGTTGTGAAACAGATCCCGCGCCGGGTCCATCAGGCGACGACTAAAGTCGTCACTACGAACGGGCTGGCTCGTAGTAGCGACTTCAGTCGCTTTCAAGTCGTCACTGCGAACGGGCTGGTCGCGCAGAAACGCCTCTACCAGGTTGCAGATCTCGATCCACGGCTCTTCCCCCTCGCCGCGCACGACCAGATCCACCGGCGGCTGACGCAGCGATTCAAAATCCAGATCCTCGGACACGACGCTGACGTGCGGGCCGCCTAACACGATCAGGATGTCCAACTCGTTCTTGATGGCGGCCGCGGTGCGCCAGGCCTGTTTCACCTGCGGCGTGTTGGCCGTGATGCCGACGATGTGCGGCCGGAATTCGTGCAAGAAATCCGTCAAGGGTTGGTCTTCGATATCCGCATCGTACACCCGAACGTCATCTCCCCGGCGTTGGGACACTGCACCCAGATACGCCAGGCCCAGGTGGGGCGTGGTCCGCGTGTCGATCGGCAGCCGGAACATCGGATTGATTAAGGCAACTCGCAAGGAAAACCTCCATGTTGGTAACCTGGTAGATTGGGAAATTGGGAATTGGTACATTGGGAATTGGTAAATTGGTAAATTGGGAATTGGAAACGTAGCCCAATCTACCAACCTACCAATCTACCAATCTACCAACCTGCCAATTCACCAATCTACCAATCTACCAACCTACCAATCTACCAACCTACCAGTTCACCAACTTAGCTTTTGATCCGCATGAAGTGCGCTGCGGTGCGCAGCAACTCACGCGGGCCCACCTGCACCGGATGCACCCGCCGATAGATGATGAAGCCCCGATACAGCTTCTCGATCCACCAGAACAGGGCATCGATCGCCCTGGTGTGTGGCAGCCTGATCAACCGGCGGATCACCGGCTCGCACCAGGGCCACTCGACACCGATCGCAAACAGGCGCTGCAAGTGCTCGATTTGTGACTTCTCGGCCGCGTTTGCAAAGGCCAGGACCGAATGATCCCAGGCGACCTCGCCGATATCGTCGAACGTCCCGTCCATCAAACCCTGATCGAGCGTGAACCGGCCTAGCTCAGTGCCCGGGTAGGGTTGGAACAGGAACGAGTAGGCGTAGCTGATTTGCGCCTGAGTATTCAGACGCATGGTATCGAGTTCGTCTTCCAGAGTGCTGGTCGGCAGCCCCAGGATGTTGGTAGCGGTAATCTGCATTCCGGCAGCGCGAACCATGCGGCCGGCCTGGATGATGTCGTCCCGCGTCATACGGCGCTTCAGCAATTCCACCCGAATACGATCGTTAGCCGCTTCGATCCCCATGCTTATCGTATGGCACCCGGCACGCTTTAGCAACTCGACCTTGCGCGGGTCTTTCACGAGCATGTTCGCGCGCACATTGCAGAAAAAGGGCAATCCGACCTGTTGCGGCCACTTCTCCGCCAGCTCCTCCAACCAGTCATTGTGCACGATAAACAGATCATCCACGAAAACGACCTGTTCCAACGGCCAACGCGCTCGAACCGCATTGACCTGCTCGATCACGTTATCGACCGGCAGTTGGTGTCCACGCCGCTCGCCGGCGTAGATCTGATAATAAGCGTGATTGAAGCAATAAGTGCAATTGTACGGGCAGCCGCGGGAACTGATGAAATACTTGATCCGACTGTTCGCGAGGCTGGAGTGTCTGTCGTAGATCAGCGCCCGGTCAGGGAGCGGCAACGCCCCCAGATCCCGGATCAACGGCCGCACCGGGTTCTTGACCACCTCGCCGTCCACGTTGAACCACCAGTTCGGGATGTCCGCGCGGAAGCCCCCATCTGCCAGCGCGTTCGCCAGATCGAGCAGCGCGCCCTCACCCTCCCCGATGCACACGCCATCTACGCCCGGCTCGCTGATCATTTCGGGAAAGAAGGTCGGGTGGGGGCCGCCAAAAACCGATAACGCCGGCTCCTGCTCCAGGGCCGCCCGCACCGGATCCAGCGCTGCTCGGATGCGGCGGTTCAGATCGAAATAGGCGCGCTGCGAGCCGGTCATCACGCTGTAGCCCAGGATGTCGGGGCTGAGGGCCTTAGCAAAAGCGACCGAGTCCTCGCGATCGGCCACGGTCAAGGCCACATCGTGACCGGCTCGCTTAAGCACCGCGGACATCAACATGATGCCCTGGGGTTCATAACTGAGTTCTTGTGCAACAAACAGAATGCGCAACGCGCTACTCCAATGGAGAAAGTCCGCACACAGCGCGGATGCGGCGCTCCGTACGTCTGCCGGCCAGGGGCCGTGCGGATTATACGCGCTGGCGCCGGGCGTGTCAATTCACCTGGTGCACTCGGCATGAGCAGGGGCGATGCATTCCTGACCCAAGAACGCACAGTGGAGGGAAAAACAACGCAACCCTGGCTGTGGCCGGCTTCGTCCTGAGGCTCAGCCCGAAGGGTCTGCGACCGAGCCACCATTTTCATCCGTCGTGGCGCCGTGCGGCATTGGCAGCTGCCCTGAGCATTGTCTCGTAGCGCAAGTTGGCAACTTGCGCTACGTGCTCACTTTAGCCCTTGATCACCGCCAGCGGCTCCAGCCGGGCGACGATGCGGGCGATGCCGGCGGCTTCGACCACCGCGACGACCCGCTCGACATCCTTGTAGGCCTGGGGCGCCTCCTCGGCCAGCCCGGCCATGCTGCCGGCCCGGATCGAGATGCCGTCCCGCTCCAATTCCTGCTGCAGGGTCTGGCCGCGCACTGCCCGTTTGGCCGCGGAGCGGCTCATCACTCGACCAGCCCCGTGACAACAAGAGCCAAAGGTCTGCCGCATGGCCTCGGCAGTGCCGACCAGCACATACGACGCCGTGCCCATGCTGCCGGGTACCAGCACCGGCTGGCCTACCGTTCGATAGTCGGCCGGCACATCGGGATGCCCCGGCCCAAACGCCCGCGTGGCCCCTTTGCGGTGGACGCACAGGCGTTGCTCGCGGCCCTCGACCCAGTGCGTCTCGATCTTGGCCATGTTGTGCGCCACATCGTAGACCAGGAACAGGTCCCAATTGGGTACCCGGCCGCCCAATACCTCAGCAAATGCCTCCCGCAACTGATAGGTAAGCACCTGGCGGTTGGCCCAGGCATAGTTGGCCGCGCAGTTCATGGCCGCCAGATAACTCTGCCCCTCGGGCGAGTCCAACGGCGCGCAAACCAGCTCACGGTCCGGCAACTCGTAGCCGAAGCGCTTGCTGGCCGCCTGGAACGCCTGGATGTAGTCGGTGGCCACCTGGTGACCCAGGCCGCGGCTGCCGCAATGGACCTGTACGGCGATCTGGCCGCGGCGTAACCCGAAGACATCGGCTGTGTTCGCGTCGAAGATCTCAGTCACCACGTCCAGCTCAGCGAAATGGTTGCCTGAGCCCAGCGTGCCTACCTGCCCCATCCCCCGCTTCTTGGCCTGCGCGCTCACTTTGGCCGGGTCCGCGCCGGCCATCTGGCCGCGCTCCTCGGTGTGAGCCACGTCCTCCGGGCGGGCATAGCCTTCCTGCTGCGCCCACTTGCTGCCCTTCGCCAGGATTTCGTCCAACTCCGCCTGGTTGAGGTGCAAGTTACCCTTGGTCCCCATGCCGCTGGGCACGCTGCGGTACATCGCGTCGGCCAGCCGGTCGATGTAGGGGCGGACGTCTTCGATGTCCAGGTGCGAGCCGAGCAGGCGGACGCCGCAGTTAGAGACCACAAATCCGTTGGCGACAAAGTTGTGGTCAGGATGATCTACAGTGAAATCGTACACGTCACCGTCGTAATTTACTGGCTCGATGCTAGCAATGCGCTCCCACACCATTCCGCTCTGACCCAGCCCGGCAGTGGCTTCGTGACGGTACTTCTCGAAAGTCGCAAACTGACCACCGACACACACTGCCCGGTCAGGGTCGCGATAAAGGGAATGTTCTAAGAAGCCGGTGGATGTGTAAACACCGGCCAGTTCCAAGTGAATCTCCGACCGTGGCACACCAGCTATCCGCATGGCCACTGCTGCTTTGCCAGCTTCTGTACGCGTCTGGAGCACTTGTACTTTGTGTTTCAGATACTGAGCAACCGCACTGGCCAGGGCGCTCTTTCTCAGATTGTACTCGAAGCCTATCTGTCCCCAGAGCCGGATCAGGTTGTCTGGTGTAGACGATAAGATCAGGCGCAAGCGATAGGATACTGTACCGTCTTGATTCGTTTGCTCGCGCCGTGTACTGATCTTGGTAGTGATCACGCCAAATTGGCTCAGGAGCCGCGCCACACCTTCCAGAAACAGGCTCCCGCTTTCGACAAACCCATCCCATTTGTTCACAGCCAGGATGGGTGGATAGAAGTTATGACCATGTTCATCGAAAGCTCGTGGTGCCGACAATTCAGCACCGAAAAGGGCGGCCAGGAAAAGCCGCTGCTGCCACCGGGGAATATGTTCCATCCAGGTAGGCAAGCCGAAGTCTTGCATGGCTTTATTACCTACGGGCACACCGAGCGCGGCCAGCAAGGTAGCGAAAGCGCTCCCGGCTACCTTGAACGTAGACTCATGGCAAGCAAAGTCATACTCCTTATAGGGGGTAACGATGTGGTGCTGTCGTTCACGCCTGTACACTCTGGATGGCGTAAAACCCACCGCCTGTACATCGCGCCGAATAACGGCCAAATCCTCCGGCTGTCCGTAAAACCAGGTCACACCTTTGCCACTTCCGCCTGCAAAGTGAATGTGCCCATCACCGAAAACAAAGCCGGCGATCTTCAACAAGTAGGGTAAAGCAGGAGAGTCGCCTCGCAATGGCAGCAATCCCCGCCGCTTCAGGTGCTTGACAATCTGTCCTAGAGCGTTGCCGAATGTACCTTTGTCATGCGAGGCAAGTAGCAGCTCGATATCACTCTCATCCAGGATCACCTGGTTGCCAGAGGACTCAAAAGGTACTCCAAGAAATGGCATCACGGCCACTCGATCGCCCGGCTGCAATCGGCCGAGTTCCACCATGCCATCCGGGGTCCAGAAAGGATGATCTGCTGTAGCCATAATTTCATCGCCGGCTTCTGTCGTGAGCCGATAAACCGGCGTGCTGGGCGGGCGGCTTATGTAACGCACGATAGAGGTGCAAGCCTCTCGCTCCGCCGCGAAATCTTGACAGCGAAGCGTAGCGGTTGACCAGTCACTAGCCATCTCGCCGATGGTCCGTGAGTACCCAAAGTAATGCAATATCAGACTTGTTTTACACAAACAATTGATGTCGTAGCCAACTCCTCCGGGCGAAATGATGCCCTGCGGCACAAGTGTGGCAGCTACCCCACCGATGGGAAAGCCGTAGCCCTGGTGGATATCGGGCATCGCCAGGGCCGGCTCGACCACGCCGGGCAAAG
>MNXL01000186.1 GCA_001871755.1 Anaerolineae bacterium CG2_30_64_16 | reverse complement strand
CTGGCAGCGCCGCTGGATTCCCGCTAAGAGCTTGCGGGAATGACATCACCACAAAGGCTGAGTAGTAACTTACGTTTTACGTTTGTAACTACTCAGCCGTCATGCCCGAATGCTTCTATCGGGCATCCAGGTTCCCGCTGGCAGCGCCGCTGGATTCCCGCTAAGAGCTTGCGGGAATGACATCACCACAAAGGCTGAGTAGTAACTATCCTACAATGAAATCTCGACCAGGATGAACATCAGCAAAAGCACCCTCTCCCACTGGTTACGTGACATTCCCCTGCAGGCCGAACATGAAACACGCCTAAAAGAGCGTTTGCGCGCCAATCGCGCCAGTTTTGCGGCACGGGCATGGTCAACCAATCGGCAACGCTATTCACAGGCGCGCGAGGCCGCCTACAAAGCCGGCGCAGATGTCGCTTCCAGGTTGCCGGATGACGTAAGTGTGGACGAACTGGCTCTGGCAATGCTTTACCTGGGAGAAGGGTCAAAATCAGGCAACAGGGTACAACTGGCAAGCACAGACGCCGGCATCCTTCGCTATTTCGTGCAGGCGTTAGTGCATGTCTACATGGTTGACGTGAGCCGCCTTTCATTTCGCCTGAATCTCGTTGAGGCGGCGCGCCAAGGAGGAACAGTTCTTACTCTGGTGGAGTGAACAGGTGGGGTATCCGGTAGGTCAGTTTCTGAAGACGCAGTTTGACTCTCGCTCCAAGGCGGCCGAGCTCACGGGCGACTACCACGGCGTCTGCACAGTAACCTACCACGACACCTACTTGCAGCAACGTTTACTCGGTCTGGCCGACAGCTATCTGCACTTGCGATCCGTAGCCCCAGAGCCTGGCGGGAAACAAATAACCGTAGCTACTGCAATCTAAGTAGCCACGGTTCATGTATGGGCGGTACAGGATTTGAACCTGTCACCTCATGCATGTCAAGCATGCGCTCTAGCCAACTGAGCTAACCGCCCGAACAGGGGAGATTATAACCGCAGACCGCAGTTTTGGCAAATCGGCAGACTCGATGCTCGATACGAGACTGCATTGCCAGCATCCAGCTTCTAGCTTCCAGCATCTAGCTTCCAGTCTCCAGGCTCAACACCGCGTACAGCCGCGCCTTGGCGTCGGCCGGTACGTCGCGATGGCCGTGCGTGTGATACAGCGCCACCGTCTTGCGCAGAGTGTCGACCACAACGCGACAGTCACCGCACTCGGCCATGTGGCGTTCCAGTTCAGCGCACAGTTGTTCATCCAGCTCGCCATCCAGATATTCGGATAGCATCCCCAACGTCTCTCTACACAGCACGGACATAGGCCCCCCCACGCGCGCCGACCCTACCTGTCGGAGCAAAGTAGGTCGTCAGTTGCTCTCGCAACGCCAGCCGGGCCCGATGCAGCCGAACCTTGACGTTGGCCTCGGTCAAGTCCAGGATTGCCGCGGTCTCGGCTGTCGAGAGCCCTTCGATGTCTCGGAGCACAAACACACCGCGCAGCGTCTCGGATAGCTTGGCCACTGCCTCATCCAACACGCCCCGCAACTCCCCACTCAGCAATATCTCATCGGGCAGTGAAGTCCAGTCCACCAACTGCCGCGGCATCGCCTCACCGTCTTCAGTCAACAGCGGTTCATCGATCGAAGAGGTCGGTACCCGGCGCTTGCGCAACCGCATCAACGCCGCGTTGTAGGCAATCCGATACAGCCAGGTCCCCAATTTGCTGCGCCCTTCAAACCGGTCCAACGCCCGATATGCGCTGATGAAGGTCTCCTGAAGCACCTCTTCGGCCTCCTGTGGATTGTTCATCAGACGCAAAGCCAGGTTGTATACAGTTCCGGAGTGCCGCTCCACCATTTCGGCGAAGGCATCCGAGTCCCCGGCCTTCAGTGCAGCGACCAGTTCCGCCTCGTTGAGGTGAGAAGTGTTCGTGCTTAGCTCCTTTGATGAGGGTTGGCCCTATCTGGTTACGTTTCGGGAGAGTTGACGATGCATCCCCCCGCGAGCGAGTCACAACGCTGGCGCGGGGGGATGACGGAGGATGCTGGGAGATTCAGTCCAGCAGTTTTTCGAGCTTACCTTTCAGAACCCCATAGCGGGTTATGCCTACGACGCGATCTACCTCCTGACCTTGCTTGAAATAGATCAATGTGGGGATGCCCATAATCCCGTAGCGGGACAGAATGTCGGGATACTCGTCGGCATTCAGTTTGGCCACCACCGCGCGGCCATCGAATTCATTCGCCAACTCGATCACGGCCGGCGCGATCGCATGGCACGGGCCGCACCACTCGGCCCAGAAGTCCACCACGATCGGTAGCTCAGTCCCGAGAATCTCAGTATCAAACTCTGCCCCGGTCAGATGGCGCGGCTCCACACCCGCGGCGCGCTCCTCCGCCTCCTCTTGCTTGCCACCCAAAATCCGCTTGAACAACCCCATCTTCTTGACTCCTTGGTCCATCTACATTGCGGGTCGGTATTGTCTTACTCCCCCGGCTCCCGGTCAGTCCTGGTCGTTTGCTCCATCGGGCGCCCCTCACGGGGGCGACAACTGCCTTGCCGCGCTCAGCCGCCGCGGCCAAACATACTCAGCAACAACACCAACACCAGTAAACCCAACAACAGATCAGCCGATGTCATACTCGCACCTCAATCCAGTTTGCCCAGCAGGGTGACCAGTTTGTCCAGCACGGCATCTGGATCCTCCTGCGCTGGCGCTGCCAAATACCCCGCCAGATAAGCCCGCACCAGGATCAGGCTGGCCTGATACGTGGCGGAGCGGATCGCCGCCATCTGCTGGAGGATGTCAAGGCACGCGCGGTCCTCGTCGATCATTCGCTGTACACCCCGCACCTGGCCCTCGATCCGTCGCAGACGGGCTGTCAGGTCCGCCCTCAGTTCTGGGGTTCTCGCATCCATGACCTTTCTCGTATTCGACTTGACACATCAGACGGCATAAACTATACTAGGGTATAGTATATACGATCTGTCTCACTCGTCAAATTCACACCTACACCATGCGAGCAGGAGCCGGGGATGAATCTGAATCTCGCCAAACCACAGAAGATCGCGATCGCACTCTCGCCCAAGGAGATCGTCGAACTCAAGATGATCGTCCAGGATGAAGATGCGGCCGAGGCGCTGGCCTATTTGCGCGGGTTGCAGCGCAAGGTCGCCGAAGTCGAGGCGCGCCATTGCGGCGACCCGGATCGCCTGCCGGGGCTGTAAGATAGCCTGAACGCGACAATGCGCAGCGGACAGGCAGTCCTGTCCGCTGCGCTCGACGTGGTTCGTATTCGGCTGGCAGAACCCCTCAACGCGCCATCAGCGCAGCCAGGCGTTGCGCCGACCCTTCGGCGATTCGCTCGTGCAGGCTCTGGCCGTGCGCGTCCATCGTGACCACCGCGGGGAACCCCGCCACCCGGATCACCCAGAACGCCTCGGGTACGCCCAACGCTTCCTTCTTGTAAACGGCCGTCACCTCTTGCACCGAACTCGCGATCAAGGTCGCTGCCCCGCCCACCGCGTGCAGGTAGACTGCGCCGTGCTCTCGACATGCGGCCAGCGTCTTCGGCCCCATGCCGCCCTTCCCGATCACCGCGCGCAGCCCAAAATGCGCGATCACGTCCGCCTCATACGGCTCCTCGCGGATGCTCGTGGTCGGCCCGGCAGAGACGAAGTGCCAACGCCCCGCGTCGTCCTGACGCACCACCGGGCCACAGTGGTACATCACACCGCCGCGCCAGAGCCGCTGCAACTCGGCATGGAGCGCCTGCTCACTCGCCGGCACAGCGGGCGGCCGGATGAAGTTCTCCATGATGTACTTGTGCGCGGCATCGCGCGCGGTCACCGCCATGCCGTGCAGACTCACCTGATCTCCGACGTGCAGCGCCCGGATCGCCGCCTCGCTGATGGGGGTGTGCAGCTCTATGTGTGCCATGTCAGTCCTCCTCGACGTATGGCGTAGCTCGTTTTGCGTGGAAGCGCGTAAACGGAACATGCAATCCGCAATCCGCAATCCGCAGTCGATGTCATTCGATCGTCGCCTGCCCGTCCCGATAGATCAGCGTCCGCCGCCGATCGGCCCAACACATATAGGACGCGCTGACGAAGTAGCAGGCAGGCAAGCGCTCCAGCGAATCGATCTTTACGGACAGCACCGTGGTCTTGCCGCCAAAGCCCATCGGCCCGACCCCCAGCTCGTTGGCTTCCTCGATCAATCGCTGCTCCAACGCGGCGATCTTGGGATCAGGATGCGCATCCTCCAGCGGCCGATAGAACTGCTCCTTGGATTTGAGGTAGCTGGTGCCACGGTCGCCGCCGATAGCCACACCGATCACGGCCGGGGCACACCCCATCCCTTGCGCCTGATACACGGCGTCCAACACGGCCCGGCGCACCCCCTCCAGGTCGCGATCGGCATCCATGCGCGTGTCGGGCAGGCTATACTGGGCGCCCACGTTCTCGCAGCCGCCGCCTTTGAGCATCAGCTCCACCTTGAGATAATCCTCTTCCCACTCTTCGAAATGGAAATAGGGGAAATCTTCGCCCAGGTTGTTGCCCGTGTTCCTGCCCGTGAGGGAGTTCACCGAATTGGGCCGTAAATACGATTTTGCAGTGGCCTCCGCGACCGCTTCGCGGATCTGCTTCTTGAGCGTCAGCGTGGACCAGCCGGTGGGATAGTAGACGTAGAAAATCGGGGTGCCGGTATCCTGGCAGATGGGGGTGGAACGTTCGCGAGACATCTGAACGTTCTCCAGGATCGCGTCCAGCGTGCCTTGTGCCGCTGAACCCGCCTCCTCCTGGCCGCGGGCCCGGCGCAGGGCCGCCTCGACGTCCGCGGGCAGATCGGTGGCCGCGCGGCGGATCAACTCGACAAAATGGGGTACCAGGTTTTCCATGCAGTTCCCTCCTGCAGACCCCTCATCGGATCTGCTCTTATCAGCGAACGGACAACCAACCAGATAGACGCGTTTCTGCTTTGAGCGCATCTGCGCCGCACTATAGCACATCGGCGGGGGAGATGTCAACGGGCTGACTGACATCAATATCTTTGCGAAAAGACTCAGCTCGGCATAGCCGCCATGCTCGCTTCCAGCCGGTCCAGCCGTTCGCGCAGCAGGCTGTTTTCTTGCTCCAGGACGCCGGCGCGCGACGAGAGCGCCGGGTCGCTCTCCCACCAGTCTATGCCCATCTCTTTGGCCTTGTCAACCGACGCGATCAGGAGCCTGATCTTGATGTCCAAGAGCTCGATGTCGGCCAGCGAGATCTTGATGTCGCCGGCGATGACGATGCCCTTGTCCAGGATGCGTTCCAGGATGTCGGCCAGGCTGGAACTTTGCGTGGCGTGAACGATCTGTCCGGGTTGTGCCATAGTATGTCTCCCTCACATCAAGTCCCCCAATGGTCCCAGGTCCAGGTTCAGGTCTTCGTCGGTCAGGTTGAAGGCGCCCTGGAGTTCCTTCATGCGTTGAGCCAGCCGCAGGAAGGTGAGCCCCAAACGTTCGATCTCCTCGTCGGTCAGGCGGCCGCCCTCGATCCGGCGGATGGCCTGCTTTTCCAGAAGGCGCCGGATCAGCTCGATGAGCGTGAGCACCAGTTTGGCCAGGCCGCGCTCGACCTCTTCGGGATTGGCATCGATGCGCGATGGCAGTGGCCGCTCCAGTTTCTCCAGTTCGCGGGCGACGTGCTCCAGGTTTGGCTCTTCGCCGGGGTCCACCAGGATATCGCGGCAAGCCAGAATCTGGGGTCCGACAGCAGAAGCGTTCATGTCGCAGCTTTGCTGAGCCGGTCGAGGATGTCTATGGCCAGGTGGTAGCGGCCCTCGACCTCAAAGCCCTGGGTAATCTTCAACAGTGCCAACTTGGCCTGCTCGGCCTCTTCGGTGCCGGCGTGCTCCCGCACGACCCGCAAATAGGTGGCCGTGGCCTGGTTGATCTTGCCCAATTGGTGCCACGTTTTGCCCATGCGCAACATCGAGGTGCGCGCCGCCGCAGCAATGTCTACTGGATTGGCCATGGGTTAGCTCCTTGTTGGTAGATTGGTAAATTGGTAAATTGGTAAATTGGTAGATTGGGAAGTTGGTAGATTGGACGGGTCAGCGATCGGCATAGTGTGATATGTTACACGCTCCACGTTTCACGCCTCCCGCCCACCCTCTTCGCTCTCCGCTCGACGCTCCACAAAGTGGTACGGCGGCCACGGGCCGGTGCAGACGAATGCCAGTTTTGGATTTTCGCGTTGCATCTGGGCCGCCTCGGCCAGGAGCGCCGCCTCCCCACCCCTGGGCGCCAAAAACGCCGCGCTGACCGGCAGCCCGTCGGTGGCTAAGACACGCGTGACCATGTCGCTGGCCAACGGCCCCAACCGTTGCTGACACCAGGTTGCCAACGTTTGGGCCTGTTCCTTCAAGAATCGTTCGGCGGCGGCTTCCCTTGCTCGGATTAACATGTAGCTGGCGCCAGGGCCACCAGACCCGAAGGGTTCCTCGGGACTTGGCGGGGCCGGTTGGCCTTGCCGCGCAGCCGCCACATCCCATACCACCCGCAGGCCGATCTCAACCTGGCCGGCCAACCGCTGCAGGTCGGCCAGATAGGCGGCATAGCGCTCGGCCAGCGCCTCGCGCACCCTCTTGGCGCTGCTGAGCACCGTACCGAAGCGAACAGGTAACGTGCTGCGCTGCGCCATCAGCGCCTCGACCAGTTGCTCGTGACGTAACAATTGTTCCGGCTCTGGCCTCACCTGGTCCACGTCCACCTGGCTGACCACCGCGGCGATCTGTTGATAGGGCAGCAACGTCACGGGCGCGTCCGCCAGCCCGGCCAGCGGCTCGGCCAGCGGCTGGCCGCCGGCAACGATTGCGTAAAGGTAGAGGCGGTCCTGGGTTCTCTGTGAGTTCATTTGTATCGAAAGCAACTTTGCTGGTGTAGTTACGTAAAACGTAATGCATAAAACCTAACGCACGAATGCCAAGCCACTCCCTTGCCAGGTCAATTGCGTTTTTCGCAATGGCGCAAAACTTACTACCTGCGGCCTGTCATTCCTTCGGCAGGCTCAGGACAGCGTCTGAGCGGGTCTGTCCCTGAACTCTCGTAACGGCGTGACGTCAGCGAAGCCTGTCCTGAGCGACGTCGAAGGGAATCTCGTTGAGGGCAGGAGATGCTTCGCTGGAATCTCGCCGCCGCGGACTTTGGCTCGTTAACCCGCTCAGCATGACAGCCCTTTTTTGCGTCTCACGTTTCACATCTTACGTCCTGCACTCGCGCCTCCGGGTCCACGATCACCCCCGCGCCCAACGCATAGCGCGCCTTGTGCTTCTCCAACGTCTCCACTGAAGTCAGGATCACCTTCAGGCCCAGGTAGATCAGGTCGATGTCGGCCACCGAGATGACCACGTCGCCGGCGATGATCACGCCCTTGTCCAGGATGCGATCCAACAGCTCCAGCAGCGTGACCTCGCGTTCGTGGACGGCGTGAGCGCGTCTCCCTTCAACCATCGGTCGCTCCTGCCGCGTCCTCGCGCAACGTTACGAAGTTGTAGGCCGGCCAGGGACCGCTCAGCTCGAGCTGGAAGCCGCGCTCGCCGGGTTGGGCGGCGCATTCGGCCAGGGCCGCGCGGAAGGCGTCCAGCGCGGCGTCGTCCACCAGGTAGGCGCCGTTGAGCAACATGCGCTCGGCCCGGCCGGTGATCTCCGGCCCCTGCAGCGGGTTCAGGCGCGCGGCCACGCTCAATTCGGCCAGCCTGGTGTGCGTGTCGTCGGCCACCTCCAGGCTGATCCGCTCGACCTCCTGGGCGCTGGTCTCCTGCAGTTTGCGGGCCAGCAGGTAGGCGGCCCCCTTAGGCTTGCTCTCGACTTCGGCACGCAGCCGTTGCACTTCGGGGCTGACCTCGGCGATGCAGTCCACCAGTCGTGCTTCATCACAGTAGAGCTTGAGGCCCCACTCGCGCCGGCCACGCAGATGGGCGAGCTGGGTGATGAATTCATCGTAGCGGGTCGCCAGCAGCTCCTCGACGCCGTCCGGCGAAAAGTAGATGGTGGCGAACTTCATCGGCACGAGGGCCGCCTGCGGCAGCACGGCATCCAGCACAGCCTGGTGGGCGCGCACGCGGGCTTCCAGCCAGGCCATGTCGGCCAGGTTGGCCTTGAGCGCCTCCTCGCCGAACTGGTCCAGCGGCACCGCGCTGACCACAGCCGCCAGATCGCGATAGGCGTGGAGGGTTACCGGATAGTTTTCACCCACGCCACTCGCCGGCAAATCGGCCAACTCGGTACAGTCCACCACGCCATACACGTACACACCCTCCTTGTCTCCTTGTCTCCCTGTTTCCTTGTCTCCTTGTCTCCCTGTTTCCTTGTCTCCTTGTCTCCTTGTTTCCTTATCTACCCGCCCCAACTCCTCCAACAACGCCTCCACCATCGCGGCCTTCACCACCGCGCGCACCTCCTGCCACGCCTCGGCCTCGACTTCGGCCCAGAGGGCGGCAACG
>MNXL01000081.1:7817-21286 GCA_001871755.1 Anaerolineae bacterium CG2_30_64_16 | reverse complement strand
CGGGCGCCCGCGTGATCCCCGGCAGCGATGCGCCCTTCACCAAGGTCATGCCCGGTTTCGGCCTGCAGGACGAGCTGGAATTGCTGTGTGAGTGCGGCATGTCGCCCGCTGTCGCACTGACGGCCGCCACACGCCTGGCTGCCCAGGCGCTGGGGGTCGGTCACCTGGTCGGCACGATCGAAGCCGGGAAGGAGGCCGATCTGTTGGTGCTGGAGGGTGACCCCGTAGCCAGCCTGCGCGACCTCCGGAAGATCCTGGCGGTGGTACGAGGGGGCGCCTGGTTCCGTCCAGAACTGCTCCTGGATCAGGCCGCCCGGTATGCGGCTATCGCCAACTTCGATGAGCTGCGGCGGTTCGATGAGTTTTACTGATGATATGTCATAGGCGGGGCGATGGACGACGGTAGCTCTGGCCCGTCCATTGCCCGCGCCCGTCGTCTCCGGGCATCAGCCCAGGCATGGGCCCACGCCTGGCTCCCTGTACTCCGGCGCGGGGGCCAGGTGCTCCTCAGCCTGCTGACCGTGATCTTCGCCGCGTCCCTGTGCAGTTTCATCACCATCAACCAGCCGATCCTGCGCGTGATCTATGACGGGGTGGCGAGCTTCCTGGACTTCTTGATCCATCTGGGGAGCTTCTGGAGCGACGTCGAAGACCTGGTCATCAGCGCGTACTGGCACAGCCTGCTCGTTCTGGCGCTGGGCATCGGCGTGGGACTGCTGCTCGGTGTCCCGATCGGTTTTGCGGCGGGGATCAAACCGCACTGGCTGGCCAGTAAACTGCTGCGGTTCCTCAGCTACATTGGCACGACGGCGCCCAGCTTCCTGGTGGCGCTGTTCGTCATGATCTTCTTCGTGCTGTATGTGCTGCCCCTGACCGGAGTCCGCTTCATCCTGTTGAGCTCGCAGTCGGAGGCGTTCGATCCCCGCCGTCTGATACCCATCGCGCTGACCCTGGCGGTGCGGCCGGTGGCGTACTTCACCAGCGCGGTCGCGGCAGCCAGCCGCGACGCGAGCAGCCGGGACTATGTGCGCACGGCCCGCAGCAAGGGGCTTGGCGAGCGATTAGTGGTGTTCCGACACATCTGGCCGAACGTCTGGCCGGTGGCCCTGGATGGCATCCCGGCCGCGCTGCTCTTCTCCATCAGCAGCCTGCCGATCGTCGAGTTCGTCTTCAACTGGCCGGGTGTCGGGCAGCAGCTCCTCTTCGGCATCGTCGCCCGACCGCGCCCCGGCATCCCGGCGGCGGCCTACGTGAGTTTCCTGCTGGCCAGCATCGGCATAACCTACGTCCTCGTCGGGCTGGCCGTGGACTACCTGCGCGCCCGCGCCGATCCCCGGCAGGCCGCGAGGCGGCGCGATGAATAGCGCAGAAACCCTCGCAGGCGGCGCCGCATTCCGGCGCTCGCCGTCATGGCGGTTGCTTCGGCGCACCGCCGGAAACCCGACGCTGATCCTCGGCACGGCGATCCTGCTCGCCGTCCTGGCTGCCGCCCTCACTCCATCCGCCGTGGCGCCGCGCAACCCGGAAGCCCGAGGCCCGGCCATGCAGGAGATCGGCGGGCAGTGGATGGCGCCGCCCTATCCTCCAGGGCCGATCTACCCGCTCGGCACCGACCCCCAGGCGCGCGACTTGCTGAGCCGGCTGATCTACGGCGCCCGCACTACCTTCGTCATCGCCCTGGCCGTGGCGCTCTTCCGGATCGTACTCGGCGTGGGGCTAGGCTGGGTGGCCGCGTACTACCCCGGTAACGTGCGCCGGAATGCCCTGCTCCTCGCCAGCGTGTCGGCGACGATCCCCAGCCTGCTCTTCGCCTACCTGGTGATTGTGACGGTCGGGCCGACGCGGGGGCCGATCCTGTTTATCCTCGCGATGGGGCTGACGGGGTGGGCGCCCTGGACGCAATTGGCCTACAGCGGCATTCAGCGGATCCGAAGCGAGGAGTACATGCTGGCGTCCCAGGCGATCGGCTCCACACGGTGGTCACAGGCGCGCTACTACCTGCTGCCGAACCTGCTCCCGGCCCTGATCCCCGTGGCCGCAGCGGAGGCGGCCGCGTCGCTGCTGCTCCTGGCCGAGCTCGGCTTCCTGGGCATCTTCCTCGGCGCGACGCGCCAGGTGACGATGAGCAGTCTGCTGGGCGGCGAGCAGCCGATCCTGGTGCTGCCGGAATGGGGGGCCATGCTCGCGGGCACGCGGTTGGAAATTTTTAACTGGTGGTGGCTGACCGTGATGCCGGCCCTGGCCTTCGCGCTGGCGATCTTTGGGCTGCATCTGCTGGGAGATGGGCTGCGGGAGGCGCTGGAGATTGATCAGGGGCGGCGGGGATAGAAGATCCCAAGACAGGGTTGGCTAACCCGCGAGTGCGCTCTGCCTGCCTCGTCTCACCGCCGCCAGCCAATACACGGCGGCCGTCACTAGCAGCCCGGCGGCCGAAACCAGCAGGTTCGCGCTGAAGCCGAAGCGCCCGTAGAGCTGCCCGCCGATCAGCGGGCCGGTGAAGCTGCCCAGGGCGACCAGTGTGCGGTAGAGTGCGCTGTACCTGGCCTGTCGTTCAACGGGCGCCACGGCCAGGAACAGATTGAACGCGATCAGGTCGAATCCGCCCTGGAAGAAGCCTGCGTAGGCGCTGATCGGCGCGATGTGCCAGGCCGAGCGGACAAACAGGAAGGCGATGCGAGCGAAGGGCGCCAGGAGGCCGGCGTAGACCAGGGTGCGTTTCTCTCCGATGCGATCGCTCAGCGGGCCGAAGACGCGAAACGCGATCAGCCGGCTGGCCGTGGTGATGCTCGCGAGGATGCCGATGGCCGCCGTGTCCAGGCCGAGTTGGCGCACCATGAAGACGTTGTAGAATGGGTCAGCCACCGTCAGCGACAAGGTCCACGCGACCGCCGCAGCGATGAACAACAAGAACTCGCGATCCTGCTTGACGGTACGCCAAAAGCCGCCGAAGCGACCCCCGACCTCCGATGTCCGGTCCGGCTCGGGCAGGCGGGCATAGAGCGCTGTGGAGATCACACCGATCACCGCCGCAGCGACGAAACAGATCTGATAGCCGCCCGGCTGGGGGAGCGTGCGTATCAGGAAGCCAGCTAACGGGATGAGGAGCAGCGCCATGAGGGTCTGCGACGCGGAGCGGAATGAGAGGTAGCGTCCGCGAATGTGCCGCGGCACGATGGCCCCGGCGACGACCGTCCACGAAGGCAGCCCGGCGGAGTTGAAGAAAAGCTGGAGCGCGTACAGGACGATGATGCCGTGGACGATCACTTCACCGTGCAAGGCGAGAGGCAGGATTGCCATGGCCGCGGGCATGAGGATGTATAACGATTTGTACATCAGGATGGCGACGAGCTTGTGACCCCAGCGAGACCCCAGGTAGGCGCCGGGCCACAGCCCCAGGCCGGTGAGCAGGGACGCGAAGGAACTCAGCAGCCCAATTTGCGCGCTGCTGGCGCCGAACGACAGCGCGTACAGGCTGATGAACGGCGCCGTGAGGGACTCGGCTGCGCCCCAGACGGCGCCCTCGATCCAGAACGTCCGCAGGTTGCGCCGCTGCTGCGGGGCCAGGTCGCCCTGGGGATACGCGCGCTCTTCTATGAAGTCCCCTCCAGTTCTTCTATCGCCTGGTAACACGCCCGCAGGTTCGCAACGAGGCGCGGGATGTCGGCAGGCGTATGGGCCACGGCGAAGATGTGGATCCCCACCTCGCGGCGCCCCGCGTCCTCCACGGTTTGCCGGACCATCTCACTGACCGCCTGCGGGCTTGCCGATGCGAAGTCGAAGTGGCCGGGGTGCGTGGTCAGATCCAGGTGCGTCACCGGCAGGTTGGCGCACAGCTTCGCGACCTGGCCGGGGATCAGCCGCGTCTGCATCATCGCGATGTTCATCCGGTAGGGGTGGCGTCCCCAGACCAGGAAGTTGGCGATCCCCAGCAGGCAAATGCCCGTGTCAATGAAGGACGGATAGCCGGCCGCGATCATCCAGCAAGAGATCGGGATCGCCTCATCCTTCGATCAGGCCCTTGGGCGCCAGCAGGTCGGGGTACTCGCGCTCCAGCCAAGCCCGGAAATGGCGCACCTGCTCGTCGCTCCACCCGATGTAGGGGGGACGCGTGCGCTGATGGCCGGTGAACATGCTGCTGGCCACGGACATCCCCTTGTCGCACACCGGGTCAATGCCGCCTGCGCCCATCTCGTCCAGGATGCCGCCGAGCCCGCGGAAGAAGCGGACCAGGTACATCTGCATGTCCAGCGCTTCGTCCCACTTGCGTGCCTCCGCCAGGCCGAACATCTTGAGCATGTACTGCGGGTTCATGCACACCACCGAGCTGTAGGAGCCGCGGATGCCCATCTGCATCCCGGTGACCAGCAGGTTTTCGGCGACGAAGAAGGCGATCTCCGGGCACATCTGGAGGGCATTCTGGAGCTGGCCGAAGTGGGTTCCCGCAAAGGCGAACTTGACGCCGATCAGGTTGGGCGCCACTTCCAGGATGCGACGGTAGTCGCCGCCGCCGAGGTAGTTCTTGGCACGCGTAATGTTGTAGTGGATGATCGGCAGGCCGGCGCTCGCCGCGACCACATCCCGGAAGAACTGCAAGATCTCCCGGTCGGTCAGTTCCATCCAGTAGGGGAGCACGACCTGCACGCCGTCGGCCCCGGCGCGAAATGCGTACTCGATCTGCCGGCAGATGTCGCGCGTGTCGTCGGCCGCGCAACCGACCTGGATCGGGATGCCGCTGGCAGACACCGCCCCCGTGAAGAGGTCCACCATGTGGCGGAACTCGTCCCAGTCGAGCGCATAGAACTCGCCAGTGCTGCCCGTCGTGTAGATGCCGTGCACCCGTGCGGCGATCAACCGCTGCAGGTTCTCCCGGAACGCGACCTCGTCCAGCGAGAGATCCTCGTGCCAGGGCAAGGTCACGGCGGCCCAGACCCCTTTCAGTGTATCAGATGTCAGTTTGGTGGATGGCATGAACTTGTCTCCCTTTACAGCCCGAACAGCCGCTTTGCGTTCTTGTACATGATCATCTCCGCCTGCTTCAGCGTGAATCCTGCGTCCCAGTAGCCGCCCAGCTCGAAGCCGGCGTCGAAGAGATCCTGGTCAGTGCCGAAGAGCAGCCGCTCCGGGCCAAGCACCTCCAGCGCATTGCGGATGACCTCGCAGTTGATGCCGCTGCCGGCGAACTCGAAGTAGACGTTCGGCACATCCTTCATGATCTTGGGCGTGTTGAACCCGCCGCCGTGCGCCAGGATGATCGGCAGCTTGGGATAGGTCGCGGCCAGGTCGTGGAGCGCTTGCTCCCACCCTGCGCCGTTGTTGTGGATCTTCACCGGCCGACCGTGGCGGGCGATCTCCGCGAAGAGCGCGCAGCTGGCCGGGCTCCCGGTCGGCTGGCCGGAGTATTCGCAGTGGATCTTCACGCCGACGAAGTTGTCGAACTGGTAGTAGTACTCGAGCTGCTTGCGCGACCCCGCCAGGTCGTTCGCGTTCACCACCACGTAGGCCCGCAGCTCGGGATGCCCATCAATCAGTTCCTTCATCTCCGCGTTGCCCGATGCCATGTCATAGAAGATGCCGGGCGCTGAAGAGGCGATCACCGTCTCGATGTTGTAGCGCCGGCAGGAGTCGAGCACAAAATCGGCGCCGGCCGGGCTCATCGGGAAGCGGTAGACGCTGGCGTGCAAGTGCGCGTGCGCATCAATCTTCGGTCCCTCATAGGCGCGGAAGGCGGCGGCTTTGGTGGCAGCCAGCGCCGCGTCCAGCTTGAAGATGCGGATGGCGTTGCCCGCCAGGATCAGCTCCTTCTGCTCCGGCGACAGGTCGGCACGGAAGACCATGTTCATGCTGGCCTGCGGCCCCATGACCGGCGCGTCGGAGCCGTAGAGGATGCGCTCCGGCCCGAACTCCTGGGTGAGCCGCGTGATCGCGTCCGGCGTGCCGAGGTGGCCGGTGTCGAGGTGGACATTCGGGAAGCGACGAAGTGTTTCCTCCACCTCGGCCTGGGTGTAGTAAAAGGTGTTGACCAGCACTAACGGCAGCCCCAACTCATGGGTCAAACGGGAGAGCGGGGCGATGTGCGCCGCGTTGTTCGCCGGCGCGATGATCGGCAGGCCGAGCGGCGCCACCGCTCGCAGCACCCGCTCAGCCGACAGCGAGGCCGCCGACCAATCCTGGAAGGCTACGCCGGGGAACAGGCGAATCGCCTTGAAGCGCCCGGCCTTGATCTGCGCCACGTCCTCCGCCAGCCCGTAGCTGCGCAGTGGGTTGATGGTCGCGACCGGGATCAAGCGCGGATTAGCCCGGCACGCAGCCAGCGTTTCCGCGTTGCCCGAGACGTGGTCGTCGTGCACTCCGCGCAGCGACACGGTCAGCGCGGCCGCGACGCCGTGGCTCGCCATGCGCTGCAGCACCTTTTCCACGCCATAGCCGGGGTTCCAGGTCGGCGCTGTGCCGAAGACTGTGTTGACGTCAATCGCGTACATTACGCTCTCCTCGTTTTCAGTGCGGCGCAGCGAAGCCGTACTTTGCCAGCGCGGCGGTCAGGCGACAGCGTTTCTCCGCGATGCTCAGAGGTCGGCCCGGCGCAACGCCAGGTGCGCCTCATGCTCGAAGGCGCGCATCTGCACGGCCCTCGCGGCCAGCTCGGCGATACAGGAATTGTGACCGCGACGCCGACCGTCGGCCCCAGCGATGGCGTCACCGAGCGGATCGAGCCGCCCATGTAGAATTCGTGGCTGGGCGTAGGGTTGATGTAGCCGATAGTGTTGGCGATCAGCACGGTGTCGAAGTCGCGCAGTTCTTCGAGAATGGCACGGGAGATGGGTATGGCTGTCATTGTCTCCACTCAGCTTCAGGCAGGAGTCAGCAGCCCCTGGTCGGACTTCAGATCGGATGATCCAAGAGGGTGGCCGCGTACAACTCCGCATTTTGCAAGAAAATGCGGAGGCAATAGTTGCCGGCCGGCAGGTCGGCGAGTGTTTTCTCCCGCCAGCGCACGGACAGCCGCAGGCCATCGCCCGTGATCGGTGCCGCATCCTCGCGCGTGAAGCCGGCTACCCGGTAACCGTCGGCGGTCAGCACCTCGACCTCCACGCGGCCCACAGACGCATCGGCGTTGATAGTCATCTCCCGGCAGCCGGTCAGGTCGAGCGGCCGCAACGTGACCTGGCCGACTTCACCCTGGGGCCAGAGCGCGGCGAAGCGATCGCGCGGCATGCTGGCCATCCCGACGCCAGTCTTGAAGGTGATGTCGTCGCCGCCCGTCGCGCCTTCGGCGTAGCCGCCATAGTAGAAGCGGACTTCATCCTCCAGGAATACCGGCGCGGCGTTGGTCAGGATGCTGCCGCAGTCAAACGATCCCTCCTCGCCCCGTGGCAAAAAGAAGGGGCTGCGGAAGGGGCGCTGCCAATGCAGCCCATCGCGGCTGATCGCAAGCTCCGCGTCCATGATGCCTCCCCGGACTTCCCTGTGGAGGATCTGCAGAAGCGCAAGATAGCAGTCGTTGTAGTAAAAGGCTGGTGAATGGTGGAACTCGGCCCAGGGCGGGTTGAATTCATCGGGGGCCAGTACCACTTCGGGCTTCGACCAGTGGATGAAGTCCTTGCTCTGTGTGCGGCCCATGGCGTGCTTCCAGTGCATTCGCCCGTCGGGGCCGTCCAGCCACATCTTGCTGTAGATGACGTACGTTTCACGCTTCGGATCGTAAATCACATCCATCGCGTCCGAGATGGTGAGCGGAATATGCCATTCACGGCCAGGCTCGCCCGCAAACGGCGGCAACTCGTGCCCACCGTAAGAGGTGCGGATCAGCGGCGCCTTCGGGTGCTTCGTCCAGTGAATGCCATCGGGCGAGAAAGCCACCACCAGCCCCGGCCGCTCGATCCTCTCGTCTATCGAGAAATCATACGTCGCCATCTTGTAGCGTCGGGTGGGATCGGGATCGCGCGAGTCCAGAAGCACCGAGTTGGTGTAGCGGTCGGAGTAGCCGCCGTTGCCGATCATCACGATGTTCGTGGGCGAGATTCCGTTGTAGTCGAACAGGTCGAGATCAGGCTTGGTCCAGTGGATGCCGTCTGTGGACTCGGCGTAACAGACCAGGCAGCGGTGCGTCCGCTTCTGGGCAAACGGGCCGGTGAACGCCTGATACCAGAGCTGGTACAGACCGGTGGCCGGGTCGTAGGTGTTGCCAACCCAACCGATGTTGATCTCCCACGGCTTGTCGCGCGCGGGCAGGACCGGGTTCTGCGGGCAGCGATCGAGCGGCCGCAGCCGCCGCGCCGTGCCGGAACGATAAAGGATGTCGTGGTCGTCAACGAAGAGCAACGTTCGGGATGGCAACATATGTTTCTCCTTGAACGGACCTCACCCCCGACCCCTCTCCTGCGAGGAGAGGGGAGCCGTATCGCCCCCTTCCCTCGCAGGGAAGGGGGATGGGGGGTTAGGTCCGAAACCGCAACGAGTAGACGTCCGCATCCTTCAGGGCGAACCGCAGGCGCACGGGCTGCCCGGCCAGATGGCTCACATCGGAGCCTGAAGCCCACTGGACGGCCTGCTCGATCTGATCACCGTACATCTCCGGGCAGTCGGCCAGCGCGTAGCCGGAGAGCGCATGGCCCTCCGCATCCTGGATCTCCACGCGCACGCTGCCGGCGGCTGACGTCTCGTAGTTGAGCATCAGCTCCCGCACCTCGAAGACCAACGGCTTTGTGACCGCCTCACCGCCGTAGTAGCCCGCATAAAGGGAGGCGAACCCGTCCAGTCGCACAGTCCCGCGGCGCAGTCGACAGGTCGGATGCCGGTAATGCTCCACCCAATAGACCGAGAGCTCGTCCGCCGCGGTCTGCAGCACGCCGAAGGCTACACCGATATTCCGCTCGGTCCAGTTCTCCCAGTCTCGACCCGGCCGGATGAACGCCTCCATGAAGCGGCGATCCCAGTGCAGCCCATCGCGGCTCGTCATGAAGACCGCGTCGCTCACCCCGGGATCGGAGTGCTGGAGGATCGCCTTACGCTCCGGCACGAAGCGCTTGGGGAACGACAGGTAGATGTGCGGCGCGCGGGGACAGGGAGTCGCCGCGTTGGTGTAGAGCTGTTCGAGCGGTGTGTTGCCGTAGTCGAACCACTGCCCCGGCGTCCAGTGCTCGAAGTCGTCCGATGTGGCCCATTTCACGCTGCGGATGCCGCGATAGCGCTTGCCGGTCTGGTTGATGTCGATGAAATCGCGATAGAAGGCCACATAGTGCTTGCGGTAGTCATCCCAGTAGGCCAGGTTCTGGGAATCGAACGCGCCGTCGGTGATAATGGGGGTGTCGCGCCAACGTCGCCAGCGGAAGCCGTCATTGGAGACATAGGGCATCAGAACCGGCGTGCGATCGGGCAACAACTCCACGCCAACCGCCTTCCAGCGCTCTGACGGGGGCACGGCCGGGTTGCGGTCGTAGAACGGGACGAAGCCGTCCTCGGCCACCTGGCCGGTAAGAATGATGTTGTTGTCGTGCGAGCCTTCCCACTCGAACAGCCCCAGGTTCGGGCGCTCCCAATGGATGCCGTCCTTGCTCAGCGCGACCGCCTGCGTGGCCGGCGCGCCCTCCGCCTTCCAACCGCGGTAGTACATGCGATACTCGCCCTCGTGTTCCAGCATGGTGACGTAGAACGACACGTCGCCCTCCCAGGGCCGGTCGAAGGCGAAGATCTCTGCGGGCTGGGGCGAATGCATGCGCAGGGTCGCGCCGTCCAGCCTGTCCAAAAGCCAGTCATCGAGGAACGGCTCCAGCCGGGAGCCGATGGTACGCACGGAAGTGTCTTGCATGGTTGGCCTTCCTTTCTGCTCAGAACGTTTTTGCGCAGATGGAATCGAGCCTTTAGGCGGTTTGGCGGTCAGAGGATGAAACCGGCTGAAGCCTCGATTCCAGCTTGTCACAGTGTTCTCTTCACACGCCTGCCCGTCTGCGGCATGGATAGTTCAGCGAGATAAATGCCGGAATGTCGTGATCACCGCAGATACACGGCATACAGCCGCGGTTCCACGGCGTCGGTCTTCTGCAGATGAAACCTAAAGCGCACGGTTTGGCCGCCCAGCGCGGCCAGGTCGCCTTGGGGCCACGTCACCGCGCAGTCCAGACCTCCTTCGATCTTCGACGCACCGCTCTGCTCCCCGGAGTATGCCGGCAGGAGGCCAAAGCGCGCGTCGGCGACTTCGACATGCATGTCGCAGGCACGGTCGGCGTTGAGGCTCACCTGGCAGCCTTCCGCCGGCAGCGTGATCGGACACGACCAAACTGAGCCCTCCGCCTGGTCGGGGAAGAGGCCGAGGCTGCCCCAGCGGTCGCGTGGCAGGGTAGCCAGGGCGATCTCGGCGTAGTAGTTGTTCACATCCGCCGTGTTGGCCCACCGGCCATGGTAGATGCGCGTCTCGTCCCCCACGTTGAGGATGCCGTTGCCCTGGCACAGGATCATCGAGTACTTCACGCCCGGCAGGTTGATCGGTGACTCGTCCCCGTGGAGCCACACATGCCCCTTCATCGGCTCGCGAAAATGGAGGCCGTCGTTGGAAACCACGAGGCCGAAGTCGCCGGCGGTGGTTCCGATGCCGAACCAGTCGGTCGGCGTGGGGAATGGCCTGTTGTGCCAGATGCAGTAGAGGCCCACGCACACATTGCCGAAGCTGGATGCACCCACGCCGATGTGCACCTGGTCGTAGGGCTGGGTGTGCCCGCGATCGGCAGGGTTCTGTGGCTCGGGCAGCCAGAAGGCATCACCCGATTCCTGCAGCCAATGGTCGAAGTCGGATGAGAGGATCGCGCCGCCCTGGCGGCCGGCCGGATGCCCGCCCTCGCTGCGCTGTAGCATCTGGCCGTGCACGCAGAACAGCCCGTTGTGCTTGAATAGCGAAGATTGCTCGATGAACGAATCGAACGGCAGGTCAGCGCCGTCCGTCCAGCGGAAGCCGTCCGCGCTGGTGGCCGTGCGGATTGTCCAGAACTTGCGGTTTTCGGGCCGGTAATTGTAGACCAGCTTGAAGCGCCGCACCGGGTTGGGATCCTCATCGTCCTTGATGACGTGCACCCCTTCGCTGTGCGCGTGCTTCAGCGCGATGATATTGTTCTCCAGGCTGCCGTGCCAGGCCACCTGATGCAGGGCCGGCTTGACCCAATGGAGGCCGTCCTCACTCTCGGCGTAGCAGGTCGGACCTTCGACCAGGTTGCCCAGGTGGGGATCGCGGCCCTCCCCGTAGTGGACGGCGTAGTACCACATCCGGTACTTGTCGCCTTCGTGAACCACCCCGCCGTAGAAGTGCGTCGCACACCCGTCAGGCGCGCTGCGATCCTTTTCGGGGGTGAGCACGGGTTCGGGCCGCACGGCCGGCCTGGTGATGTAGTAGCACAGGTTTCTGCGCAGGGGCAAGGAGACATCGTCAATCGCCAGCAGCATGGCCTGCCGAACGCTGACGCCGGTGGTCGGGAAGAAGAGTCGGTCTGACATGGGATCTCCTTTACTGGCTCAGATAGATGGCATACAGTCGCGGCTCGGCGGGCCCCTGCTTCTTGACCTGGATGCGGAAACGCACGGTCTCACCGCCGAGCGCCTGCAAGCTGCCCGCCGGCCACGCGACCGGGCAGTCCAGCCCACCTTCAACCTGTGTGATGCCGCTCTGCTCCCCGGAATAGACGGGCAGGAGGTTGAAGCGCTCATCGGCGATCTCGACGCGCAGGGCGCTGGCGTGATCGGCGTTGAGGATCACCTGGCAGCCGCCCTCCGGCAGCGTCACCGGGCACGACCAGGCCGAGCCTTCTGCCTGGTCGGGGAAGAGGCCGAGCGCGCCCCAGCGGTCACGCGGGAGCATCGCCAAAGCCACCTCAGAGTAATACAGATCCTGGTAGAACTGGTCCTCCTTGGACTTGTCCACCTGGATGGATGGGTTCACATACGGCGCGTTGCGCCAGCGGCCGTGATAGATGCGCGTCTCGTCTCCCACGTTCAGGATGCCATTGCATTGCTCGAGAATAGTCGGGTAGAAGAAGCCGGGCGCCGACGTGGCGGGGTTTTCCTTTTCGCTGATGTAGACCTGTCCCTTCACCGGCTCCCGGAAATGGAAGCCGTCGTTCGACACCACCAGCCCCAGGTCGCCTGATGTGGTCGCCAGGCCAAACCAGTCGCCGGGATTGGGCCGGGCGTGCCACATGCAATACAGCCCCACCAATACGTTGCCCAGGCTGTACGCGGCATTGCCGAGGTGAACTTGATCGTAGCCTTTCTCGTTGCCCCCTTCGGCCGGCTCTGGAAGCGCAAACGATTCGGCGATCTCCGGAAGCCAACGGTCGAAATCGGGCGAGACGGCGACGTGGCCTTGCCGCCCGCGCTTGCGCCCCCCTTCGCCGCGCGGCCACATCTGCGCGTTGACGAAGTAGAGGCCGTTGAACTTATAGAACCCGGATTGCTCCATCGCCTCGGCTACGGGTGTCTCGGGGCCGGCCGTCCAGTGCAGGCCGTCGGGACTGGTGGCCGTCCGCATCGTCGGGTAGCGCCGGCTCGGCACGAACGACTCGTAGACGGCCTTGTACCGGCGTTTCGGGTCCGGATCGTCCTCGTCTTTGATCAACTCGACCCCTTCGGTGCGCGGATCGGGTAACGCGATGGCGTTGTTCTCCAGGCTGCCCTTGTACAGCACCTGGCGCAGTTTGGGCTTGACGAAATGCAGGCCATCGTCGCTCTCGGCGTAGCAGATCGGGCCTTCCCGGAGCTCGCCCGGCTTGTCGCCCAGGCCGACGGCGTAGTACCACATGCGGTACTTGCCCTCGTCCAGCAGCACCGTGCCGTAGAAGTGCGTGCCGATGAAGTCGGGCGCGTCGCGGTCCTCGCGACTGGGGGTCAGAACGGGCTCACGGCGGTAGCTCGGCTTCGTGAGATAGTAGCAAAGGTTCCGGCGCAGGGGGAGGGAATAGTCGTCGATTGCCAGCAGTGTGGCGTTTGGTGTTTGGATGCCGGTTGTCGGGAAGAAGAAGGCCTTTGTCATGTCGTTTGTTCCTTTCTTCGGATACACGGTTGGGCCGGTTTCAGCCGGCGCGGACGATCACCGAGGGTTGTTCAGCCGCTTCAGCCCCACCACGAGCCGCTCGCACTCCGCCGCCGTGTTGAACGCGTGCGTCGAGACGCGCACCGGCTCGTCATCCCGATCCAGCGGAGCCACCAGTACGCGTTCGTGTTCCCAGAAGGTGTTCAGGAACTACAATCTGAATGTCTACGGTCACTGGGCAAGCTGCAACAAGAAGCGCCTCCCGGCACTGCGCCAGTCGTCCGACAAGGAATGTCCTTCCGAAAGCACGACGTGAAGCTCCAGAAGCGACGGCGCCACGTCGCGCCGGGCTTCCTCCTCCAGGATGCGCAGGGCCAGGCGAACGCAACAGTTGCTGCCCACGCGTGCATCCGCATTGCCGATCGCGAGGAATACGGCTCGCCCCGCGAGCTCGGCCGCC
>MNXL01000081.1:0-7774 GCA_001871755.1 Anaerolineae bacterium CG2_30_64_16 | reverse complement strand
CCGCCGCGAACTCGCTGAGCGCGCGCCAGTCCGTGACCGGGGCCAGCCCGGCCACGGCCCGGATGCGCGGGTCGGCGGCGGCCAGGCGCAGGGCGCAGTAAGCTGCGCGCGAGACGCCGCACGCGACGACGCGCTCACTCCCCGGGATGCCGAGCCGCCGGCACGCGTCGATGGTCGCCCGCCCGTCCGACACGAAGCGGGCGAAGGGGTCGCGCTCGGCGAGAAGGGCGGCGCACATGCCCCCGATCCCCTCACCGAAGGCGTCAATGCGCCCGCCGTGGTTGGGCAGGTCGAAGCTCAGTGCGTAGTGGCCCGCCTCGGTGAAGACCCGTGCCGGCAGGTGGTGCGGATCTTCGGTCAGGGCGGAGTACCGGGTCATGCCGAAGGTGAAGACCAGGGCAGGCTCGGCGGCGGGGGCGCCGTCCGGCGCGGCCAGGCTGCACGCCAGCGGGCCGTCCGGCGTTTCGATCACGATCTCGGTGATCTTCATGGGATGCCTCTAGCCCGGACAGGCCAGGACCACTCACCACAAAGGCACGAAGCCACCAAGCACACAAAGACCACTCATCCCCTTGTGCTTCTTTGTGTCTTGGTGTCTTTGTGGTGAAGCCCTCGTCACTGGTGCAGGAATCCAACCGGTAGGCGCCAATGTTCGGGCATCGGCGATCACCGGACTCCGACGTTTACCAGCTCTGCGGTCGAGAGCTCGTTCAGCAGCGGCTCGTCGCGCATGAAGCGCGCCAGATTCTGGCCGAACAGATCCCACACGCGCGGCAGAAACTCGCGACCGGCGCTCGACCCGGAGATGTGGGGGGTCAGCACCACATTGGGCATGTCCCACAGCGGGTGCTCCGGCGGCAGCGGATAGCGGAAGTGCGTGTCCAGGGCTGCCCCCGCGATCCAGCCCTCGCGCAACGCCCACAGGAGAGCCTCCTCGACAAGCAGCGGGCCGCGTGCCGGGTTGAGGAGCACCGCGGTCGGCTTCATCATGCGCAGCTCGTTCTCCCCGATGATCCCGCGCGACTTGGCGGTCAACGGCATGCACAAGATCAAAAAGTCGAGGTGGGGCAGGAACTCTGTCATCTGGCTGGTGACGAAGGTGCGCTGCGGCGCTGCGGCCTCGGGATCGCCGGTCCCGGGCAGAGCGTATCGGTTTGGCCGCGGGCCGATCGGCCGCTGAGCCATCGCCCACACCTCCAGCCCGAGGCAGCGGCACAAACGCCCGACCTCTCGGCCGATATTGCCGTAGCCGATGATGCCCACGCGGCGGCCGCGCAGCTCGGACTGGAAGCGGGCGCTGCGATCCCACACATGCGCTTGCTGGTTGGCAAGCAGCCCGCGCAGGTCGCGCTCGAACAGGATCATCATCGCGAGGCACCACTCGGCGATCGGCACGTCGTTGACGCCGCTGGCATTGCTGACGCGCACCCCGCGCTCGACCAGCGGGAACCCCTTGAGCTGCTCGTAGCCCGCCGAGCCGAGCTGCATCCATTCCAGGTCGGCCATCTCCGCCATGTTCGTCGGTGGAAACTCGCCGAAGATGACGGTGCAATCCCCGATCTGGGCAGCGGGCAGCGAAATGAAGTCTTCGAAGGGCGGCACGATCTTGACGTTCTCCGCGCCGACGAGTTGGCGGATTTGCTCCAGTCCCGGTTGCCAGATATCCATGGCGACCAGCGCGCGAGGACCTTTCTTCATGCTTCACTCCGGGTTGCGGCGATGTACTCGTTGATCTCTGTCAGGGTGTCGAGGCAGGCGCGATAGCTCGTCTCGAGCCGGTCGAGGTACGCCGGCTCGTGCGCTGCGGCGATCAACGTGATGTGCAAGTCGCGGAAGCCGGCGTCGCGGGCGGTCTCCCACAGCACCTCCGCCACGTGTTCCGGCGGCTGCTCTGCCAGGTCGAAGTGCTGCGGATGGATCGTCATCTCCAGGTATGTCTCCGGCAGATTCTCTCGCAGCTTCTTGACCGTGCCGGACAGCAGTCGCGTTTGTATCGTGGTGATGTTCCGCTGGTGCGGGTGCCGGCCCCACTTCTCGTAGAGGTGCACCGACGGGCCGCACGAGTGGTAGTTGCACGGAATGTCGGCGGGCGTGTGGTGCACCTTTTGCACGTAATCGAACAGCCTGGCATCCCACGCCAGGCCGTAGCGCTCGAAGAGCCGCGGTGACAACATGCAGGTGACATCGCCGCCGAAACCGCAGAGCGCATCGAACGATTCGTCCTTCAGGCTCAGGATGAACTCGGTGTAGCTCGTGCTTAGCTCGAAGCACTTGTCCATCAGCGCATCGGCCATCTCACGATCGCCGCCCACGATCTCCAGGAAGCGGGTAGTGCCGATGATGAAGATGCCGAGATCCACGAACGCCGGATAGTTGATGGATTTGACCGCCGCGCCGCCGGGCCGTGTCATGTAGTAGGTGATGCCCCAGCCGTCGCCATCGTCGGGGAACGCCTCCATCCAACGGGCGTGCGAGGCCAGCATCTTGGCGACAGGCTCCGTGGCTGGCCAATCCGGGATGGGGATGCCCCGCACGTCGGCAACCGACTTGACCGTGTCCATGTAGTGGGCGCGCTCTTGCCACCAACTGTGCGTCCGGTCGTCCCATTCAGGCGGCGGCGCGCCCAGGCATTCGGCGATCATGAAGCGCGCGTCGTACCAGTTCCAACTGCCCAGGGAAGGAAGCTGGCCGGCAGCCTGCATCTCACGCTGGCGCCGCGGCCGGCCGAAGCGCTGGCCGATCTCGCGCGTCACCTGCTGGATGCTGCGCCCTTCACGTTCCATCTGTTCGGCCCAGCGCTCGCGGCGTTCCCGGCCCTCGGCCGCGCGGCGGCGCATCTCTTCTACGCTGGCGCGCGGGTCGGCGTAGATCGGCTGCAGCCACGTCACGTCGAGCCAGACGGAGGAACAGACTTCGTGGGAATGACCGTTGCTGTTCATCACACCTCGCACCATTTCTCAAGCTGACATCCTGAGCGGAGTGGCGGCCGTTTCGCCACGCAGTTGAAGGATGCGCTCGCTGACCATACAGACGCATCCTTCGACTACACCCTGCAAACGGCGCAGGGTTCCGCTCAGGATGCTCTTCTTTCCTTGGCGGTTCGCCTCAATCCGTCAAGATCTTCCCCGGCACGCTATTGAACTCGCCCGAGCCGGGCACAAACGGGAACTTCGCCTTGATCTCGTCGGTCAGCCGCACGCCCAGGCCGGGTGCGGTCGGGGGCAGCACGTAGCCGTCCTTCATCACGAACGAGTCGCCCCACAGCTCGGTGTGCAGGGGACCGGCTGCCGGCGGGATCTCCAGGATGACGGTGTTCGGGGAGGCGAACGCGGCGTGGAGATTCTGCATCTGCGCGACGCCCGCACCCCATGAGTGCGTGGCGATCTTCACCCGCCGCGCGTCGAACATCCGGGCCACGCGCATGAACTCCTCCATCCCGCCCATGAAGGCCGCGTCGAGTTGCGCGACCTTCAACGCGCCCAGGTCGGCGAACTGGCGGAACTCGTTGAGAGTGGTGAGGCATTCGCCGCCTGCGACCGGCACCGTGGTGGCGCGCACCAACTCGGCATAGCCCCAAGGGTTGGTGTAGGGGAGCGGCTCCTCGAATAAAAATAGATCGAACGGCTCCAGCGCCTTGAGCACGGCTTTGGCGGTTTCCAGGTCCCAGGTGGCGCTTTGCGGGTTGCCCATGTGACCGTCCATCAGGATTGCGATCTCTGGCCCGACGTGCTTGCGCATCAGCGTAGCCTTGCCGGCCTCCATATCTACCGTCGCGCTGCGCGTAGGCGCCTCCACCGGCGCCCCCCGATCGTCGTCCCAGTAGCCGGCGCCCACCTTGAAGGCGCGGAAGCCCAGCCCCAGGTAGAATTCGATCTTGCCCTTCAGGTGGTCCTCTGGATAGTTGCTCGGCCCGCCCGTGGCATAGGCCAGCAGCCTATCGTGGCGCCGGCCGCCGAGCAGCTCGTAGACGGGCAGGCCCAGGATCTTGCCCTTCAGATCCCACAGCGCCGCCTCGATGCCGGACAGCACCGACGCCCCGAAACCGATACGGCACCAGAAGTTCTCGCAGAAATACATCCGCTGCCACAGCGTGTGGATGCCGACCTCCATGATGTCCACGCCCAGCAGGATTGGCTTGAAGTATTCGACGGCGGTTGCCACCAGCTCGGGGCAGAAGTAGCCGATATAGCATTCGCCGATGCCGGTGTGCGGCCCGTCGGTATGGATCTCGATCAGCGCCGCGCTGCGCAGCTTGCGTGCGGACAGGATATAGGGGTCGCCCGTGCAGGGGCCGGTGAGCAGGGTGGTCTTGACATCGGTGATTTTCATGCGATCTAACTCTCCACAAACCCAAACGCGTGCAACCTCGCCCGTCGCAGCTTGAATCGCAGCCGCATCGGCTTGCCCTGCCACGCCGACACATCCGCCTGCCCATTCCACGTCACGGTCTGTTCCGGGCGGTCGCCAGAGATGGGATCGCACTCGGCGAAAGAGCAGCCGGGCACAGCCTGCCCGCTTGCCTCGGCCAGTTCGACGCGGACTTCGCCGCCGAAGCGCGTCCAGACATTCAGCGTCAGGCGCGATCCCGCAAAGGTGAGCGGCACGGTCGTGCAGCCGCCCTCCGTTTCAGCCTCCAACGAGGTGAAGCCATCCTCTCGCCAGATCGCGCGGCAGATGTAGCCGCGATGCGGCTTAACGGCCGGCCGGCCCTCGGTGAAGTGCTCTTGGTTGTGAGTGTGCCATTGGGGTCCGAGGGGCAGCGACCACTCGCCGGGGCGGAGGGCGACCAGCCCGCACCCCGCGTACACGCCGCCCTCCCAACCGCTGCCCGGCTCGCCTGCGGGCACCATCGGCTGGCGCGAGGGGCGTTGCCAACCGCCCGCGCTGGCGCGGCTGGTCATCAGGTGCACTTCCAGCACGTCCTTGCTGCGCTGATAAAAGGCCGGGAACATCAGATGGGCATCGGGTGTGCCGGGCCAGGGGACGTAGCCGTTGGTGTAGATGTCGGCGTCGGGGGTGTCGAGCGCATCCGGCCCGACGATCTCCTGTGGTCGCGGCCAGTTGCGGAAGTCTTCCGTCTCGGCGTAGGCGATGGTGCGTCGGCCGTGCCATTTGCCGTGCATCAGGCCCCGCCAACCGCGGAAGAAGCCCACGTAGCGACCCTTGACCGGGTCGAACCTGACGACGGTCTGCGTGTCGCTCATATAATCGGTGAGCACCGGCTGCTGAATCGCAGTCCAGTGCAGCCCATCGGGCGACACAGCGCCGAACACACACAGCACGCCGTTCTCGCGGCCCATGTGCACGAGCTTATAGCGCTCGTGGGCCGGCGCGCAGGGGTCCTTGAAGACAGTCCCACCGTGCGCACCGCGGCCGAGGGCCGGCTCCAGCCCGAATACCAGATTGTTGGCCCTCGAGTCCTGAAACGTCAGCGCACCGATCTCCGGCTTCGTCCAGTTGACCCCATCCGTGGATTCGGCGTAGGCGAGCATGGCCTTGAGGTCTTCGGCTTGCGTCTGCTCGGGGTGATAGTGCGGCTCATAGTACAGCCGGAAGCGGCCCTCGTCCTCGAAGAGGGTGCAGTAGACGTTGATGAACGTCTCCCACGGTCGGTCGGCCGCCACCAGGGGCGTGGCGTCGATGCGCGGCGGATGCACGGCCAGGTGGACTCCGAAGGGCATCTCCCAACTGGTGACTGCCCCGCCCCAGGCGACGCCGTATCCTGGCTCGATGAGGTCCCAGTCCACGAAGACTTGTTTGCGGTTTGCGATGTCGTAAGTCACAGTTGCCTCCTCTGAAAGAGTCATTGCGAGCGGTGTGTGCGAGGTAATCCCCTCCTTGACAAAGTCATTGCGAGCGGTGTGTGCGAAGCAATCCCCTCCGCCAAGCAAGGGATTGCTTCGGGGCACAACCCGCCCCTCGCAATGACCCTATAAACGCAGGGGATGCTATGCTAAATCGCCTTACTCGACCGGGGGTTCAGCGCGTCGTTCAGGCCATCTCCCAGGAAGTTGATGCCCAGCGTGACGATGGCCAGCGTCGCCGCAGGCACGGCCACCAGCCAGGGACGGTAGGACCAGCTCCCGATATTGGACGAGATCATGTTGCCCCAGCTCGCCTGTGGCGGCATCACGCCGATGCCCAGAAAGCTGAGTGAGGATTCGAGCACCATCGCGCCCGACAGGCTGAACGTCATATAAACAATGATCGGACCCAGACCGTTGGGCAACAGGTAACGCAAGGCAATACCGCGACCGGTCACGCCCACGGCGCGGGCTGCTTCAACGTACTCCTTCTCACGCAGCGACAGAATCTGCCCGCGGATCAGGCGGGCATAGACCGGCCAGGCCACAAAAGACAGGCCGCCGAAGACGATCACCAGATCCAGCCAGGTGGTGTTGGCAAATACCGACCAGTGCGTCTGGGCATACACGTTGCGGGCCCACTGGATGACTGGTTGCTTGAGGGTGGCCGCAATCATAGCAGCGAGCAAGAGGGACGGTATCGACATGATGATGTCGGTGAAGCGGATGACCAGGGCATCCACCCATTTTCCCGCATAGCCTGCCAGGGTCCCGATCAGCACCCCGAGGATGACGCTGAGCGTGGTGCTGAAAACGGCCACCAGAACCGCCGTCCGGGCGCCGTAAATGATGCGCGTGAAAAGGTCCCGGCCGAGCTCGTCGGTGCCCAACCAATGATCCGCGCTGGGCAGTTCGGCTGGTCTCAGCAGGTTCTGCTCGGTATAGCCATAGGGCGCAAGCGTCGGGCCGAAAATGGCCGTGAAGATCAGCAAGGTGGTGATCACAATGCCGATCACCGACAGGCGATTGCTGACCAGCTTGCGCAGGGCGTCACCCCATAGGCTGCGCACCTTGAGAGGTTGGGTTTCTGCGAATTCTATCCCAGCCTCAGCCACTGCGTCGCTCATCTATTTCTCCATCATCTCGCGCCGGCTCAGGAGAGCGTGACCCGGGGATCCAAGAGCGGGTAGAACAGGTCCACGAAGATATTTGTCAGGATCACCAATACGGAGCCGACGAGGGTCACACCCATAATGACCGGGTAGTCGAAAGAGCTGAAGGCCGCTCCAGCTACCGAACCGTAGCCGGGGATCGCGAAGATCGTATCTACAAACACCGTGCTGACGATCAGGCCTTCCGTAATGAAACCAAAGGATGTGACGACCGGGATCAGGGCGTTACGCAGCACGTGGCGGACGATAATCGTCGACGTGGACAAGCCCTTGGACTTTGCCGTGCGCACATAGTCCATCGCCAGGACCTCCAACACCCCCTGGCGCGTCTGACGAATCACGATCGGCAGCGGGCCCAGCATCATCAGGAAACCCGGGAGAATGGCCTGCCAGGCGAAGATGCCATGCCAGCCGCGCGGCACCCTCATCACGTGCAAGATCAACACCAAGAGCACGAGCATCAGCGGGGCCAGCACGTACACCGGCAGGGAGCGGAAGACGAGGGTCGTGCTGATGATCGCATAGTCCACCCAAGTGTTCTGTCTCAGGGCGGCGAGTGAGCCTAGCGGGATGCCCAAGATAGCCGTCAGAATTGCCGCGGCCAGGCCGAGCTGAGCGGAGACAGGCAGCGTATTGCTGATCATCCTCCAAACGTCGCGCTGCCCGTTGATGGAGATACCCATGTAGCCGCGTGACAGCTTGACCACGTAATCGCCGAACTGGACCAGGAAGGTGCGATCTAACCCATACTGATGCCGCACACGAGCAATGTTCTCGTCGGTGTCCATACTCTGCACG
>MNXL01000188.1 GCA_001871755.1 Anaerolineae bacterium CG2_30_64_16 | reverse complement strand
GACCACATCCTGGTAGACGATCGCCGTCCCCAAGATGCTGCCCCGCTGCGAGGCCATCCGCCAGGCGTGACGGTGGCACGGCCCACGCGCATCCCGGAGCTTCTCCCGCAGATCGGGATCGGTGACCCCCTCGTAGATCAACGCGTTCAGATAGCTGTCGCTCGCCTTGCGGCCCAGCCGGCAGAGCGGGCAACCTCCGACCTGCAGCGCGTCGAGCAGTTCGTGGTACAGCGTGTCTTTATCGGCCATCGGCTATCACCCCAAGCAGAGAAAAGGAAGACCTCCGAAGTCGCAGCCATCCGGAGGTCTCATGGTATCACCGTCTTCAGGACAGTTCCTCATGCCGCGCGCGGCGCCACGGCGGATGAAAACATCCCTCACCGCTCGGGCCGGTCTCCTGACCGTGCCCGCTCTGGCATGGAACGAGGTGGCTCGGTCGGAGACCGGCCACAGCCGGCAGAAGGGATCGTCTGCGGGCCAGCGGAATTCTCTTACCCCGCCAGATCGCGCAAGTGACACGTGTCGTTCAGCGAATGCAACACGTAATCGCCGGCCGTCGCCTCGAACACGTTGACAGCGCACGTGTCCTGGCCCAGATGCCAGAAGCGCTCGAGCCCCAGCCCCAGCACGCCCAGCAGGATCACCCGATTGATCACGGTGTGGCCCACCAGGACGACCGTTTGATCCGGGTAACGGTCTGTCAATTCCGTCAGCATCGCCGTCGATCGGCCCCGCAAGTCCGCCAATCTCTCACCGCCGGGGAAACGCGTCGCCTCCGGCGTCGCGGCCCAGGAACGGACGACCTCCGGCCAGCGCGCTACCGCCTCATCCACCGTGAGCCCCTGCAGTTGGCCGAAGTCGATGTCGTGCAGCCCCTCGTGCGTCTGAACAGGCAGGCCCACCCGCTCGGCAACTGCCTGGGCGGTCTGGCGGGCGCGCACCATGGGGCTGCAATAGATCGCGGCTGGCTGCCACTCGGCAGCAACCCGCCGCGCCGTGGCTGTGGCCTGGGCCAGCCCCACGTCGTTCAGCGAAATATCGGCCCGGCCGCGAAACCGCACCACCCGGTTCCACTCGGTCTCGCCGTGCCGGATGAGGATGAAGTGGGTCATGGTTGCTCGTGAATGATGGATGGTAGTTGGTAAATTGGTAAGTTGTGTAAGTTGGTAAATTGGTAAATTGGTAAACTGGCGCATTGGCGCATTGGTGCATTGTACGTGCCCAATCTACCAATCTACCAATCTACCAATTTACCAATCTACCAATTTACCAATCTACTAACCTACCGAGCAAAGGCCTTGCGTCCCGCGAAGATCGCGGCCTCACCCAGCTCTTCCTCGATGCGCATGAGTTGGTTGTACTTCTCCACGCGCTCGCCACGGCACGGCGCGCCGGTCTTGAGGTGACCGGTGGTCATGGCCACGGTGAAGTCGGCGATGAAGCTATCCACCGTCTCGCCGCTCCGATGTGACACCATCACGCCCCAGCCAGCCTTGCGGGCCATCTGGATGGTGGCGATGGTCTCGGTCAACGTGCCGATCTGGTTCAGTTTGATCAACACAGCGTTGGCGGCATTCTCGGCAATGCCGCGCGCGACGCGCTCGACATTGGTGACGAACAGGTCGTCGCCCACCAGTTCCACTTTGTCGCCGATGGTCCGGTTCAACAGTTTCCAGCCCTCCCAGTCATCTTCGGCCAGGCCGTCTTCTAAGACGACGATGGGGTACTTCCTGGCCCAATCGGCGTACATCTCGACCATCTCCGCGGACGTGATCTTGCGACCTTCCGTGCGCAGGTTGTACAGCCCGTCCTTGTAGAACTCGCTGGAAGCCGGGTCCAGGGCGAGGGCGATCTGCTCACCGGGTTTGTAACCCGCCTTCTCGATGGCCTCCAGGATCAGTTCTATGGCATCGACGTTGGCCTTCAGCGCGGGAGCAAAGCCGCCTTCATCGCCCACGCCGGTGGGGTAGCCCTTGCTTTTGAGCACGCCCTTGAGCGTATGGTAGGTCTCAGCGCCCCAGCGCAGCGCCTCGCGGAAGCTCGGCGCGCCCACGGGTGCGATCATGAACTCCTGCAGGTCGGTGCCCTGCCAGTTGGCGTGCGCGCCGCCGTTCATGATGTTCATCATCGGCACGGGCAACAGGTTGGCTGACACGCCACCCAGGTAGCGATAGAGCGGCAGTCCGACCTCCTCGGCCGCGGCGCGGGCCACCGCCAGGCTGACACCCAGGATCGCGTTGGCGCCCAGCTTGCTCTTGTTCGGCGTGCCGTCCAATGCCAGCATGGCCGCGTCCACGCCGGCCTGATCCAGCGCATCCATCCCGAACAGCGCGTCGGCGATCTCGTTGTTCACATGCTCCACGGCTTCGAGCACACCCTTGCCGCCATAGCGAGACTTGTCCCCATCGCGCAGTTCGAGGGCCTCGTGGACACCCGTCGACGCGCCGGACGGCACGGCCGCCCGGCCCATCGCGCCCTCTTCCAGCCAAACTTCCACCTCCACGGTGGGGTTGCCGCGCGAATCCAGGATTTCGCGGCCCAGGACCTCAGTAATCGTAGTAGACATAAATGTACCCCCTCTGGTGATCTGATCGTGAGCGCATGCCAAACAAGAGGCCTCAGCAGAGGCCTCAACGCTGAGTCCAAACGGGACGTGCGCCCACGCCAACTCTATCAACGCCTGATTGACTCAAGCGCATTTTATCACGACTTTGCCCCGGCGTGAAATACCCACGCGACAACACGAGACCCGGGAAAAGGAAATCCGAGACCGCTGGTCCCAAGGTTGAAGGATGGCGGGATATGGTGCCTAACCCCCGAAATTCCTGTTTTTTGTGTAAGGATTTTGGGAGTGGCGGCTGTCGTCTTTTTGGTTCCGGTTTATCCGGGTTAGGGCCTAACCCACAAAATCCTTGCTTTTTGTGCAAGAACTTTGTGGGCAAAGTTGTCACCCTCTTGGTTCCGGTTTATCCGGGTTAGGGCCTAACCCACGAAATCCTTGCTTTTTGTGCAAGAACTTTGTGGGCAAAGTTGTCACCCTCTTGGTTCCGGTTTATCCGGGTTAGGGGTATAATAGTGTCTGACCACAGTGCCGGACCAGTGGCGTTCTGGTTCGTTAGGCAAGAATCTTCTGAATGCTTTGGGCTGTTTGGATCCGGTTTGTCCGGGTTGGGGGCGGACGGTGGTGTGGGCCACTTGGGTGGGCCACTTGTGGAAAGGACCGGTACCCGTTATGCAAATCCGAGCGTACGCGACGCTGCGCGACATCATGGGGCGGAGCACGATCGAGATGGCGGTGGGAGCAGGCACGACCGCCGGCCAGGTGTTGGCCCGGCTGTCCGCCGGTCACCCCGGTTTGCGAGAGAAGCTTTGGGACGCCGATGGCCAGCTCACCGGCTTCGTGACGGTGTTGCTCAACGGCCGCGCCCTGGAGTACCTGAACGGGCTGGATACGCTCGTGGCGGATGACGACACAATGAGCCTGTTTCCGCCGGTTGGGGGCGGCTGATGGCTGGCCCAGGCAACCCGGCGTCTGGTAAGAAACAGGATCCGCCGATGGATGCCGACCGGACATCCGTCCGCTTGAGCCTGCGCGGCATTGGCGCCTGGCTGGTAACGGCATATCTGACCGAACTCGGGGGTCAGGAAATGGAACCGGGCCTGGTGGTCGGTGATGGCTGGCAGGCCCGCGTGGCGGCCGGTGAACCGGTGAACATCGGCGCGATCCGCCTGGGCGTGACGGGGGTCGAGTTTAGCGGCCCAGCGGCCGCGATCGCGGCCGCCCGAGCCGCGTTCGAGAAGAAAGCGTTGCGTGCCGGGGGATGATGCGCCGGGAGCCAGATTCCACTGCGGGCCCGGAGTCCTCCGCAATGCGAGACAAAAGTCCTATGCCGCGCAGCGTTCCGGTGATATCATGGCGGAGATGAAAATGGAAGAAAACGGCAACCGCGGCGCAGCGCTGGAGCTATCGAGGCTCAACGCGACACCCGAAGAACAATGGCGACACCTGCGCGACTTCCTGGACCTGAACCGGGCCGATTTGGACGCCATGGCTGGGACGGTCGAGATCCTGATGCGCCACGCGACCGAATTCGTGGTCAGCGCTTACGATTACTTGCTGCATTTCAAACAGACCGCCGAGATCCTGGGCTGGGAGCAGGGCGCCGATCCGGCGCACCTGGCCGAGCGCCGTCGTTTCTTCACCATCTGGCTGGCGCGCGTCTTGGGGCTGGACCTGAGCGACGATCTGGCGCACTACCTGTTCAGGGCGGGCAAGTACCACGCCGGCCACGGCCCACGCCACATCCACGTGCCCGAGATCTACGTAACGGGCGCGATCAGCCTGGCGCAGGCTAGCTTTGCGAGCTACCTGGCCAGCGAGATGACCGACGCGGCCCTGGTGGCCCACGCGCTGACCGGCTGGAACAAACTGCTGACGATGCACTTGCACCTGATGACGGCCGGCTACCGGGCCGCTCGCGCGCTGGACGAGGGAGATTTCAGCGTGGAGGTTGCGCTCTTCGGCCGGCTGCGAGACCTGACCGGCAGGCGGAAGGTGACCGTACGCCTGGCCGAAAGTGAGCGCGCGGAACATGTCCTGCGCAAGTTCTTCGACTACTTTCCCGAGGTCCGCGCCGAGGTCTTCGACGTAGGCTGGGACGACGACTACCGGCTTGATGACCGGGGCACACCCTGGCTCACCACCCGCCGCGTCTATCGCGCCCGCCGCGACTGGAACATCCGCCTCAACGGCCGCAACATCGAATACGCAGGTGGGCTGACAGCCCCCATCAGCCCCGGTGATGAGGTGAGCGTCTTCCCGCCCGGACGCTGATTGGCAATCAGCAAAGAACCCCGGTTTCTCTAGAGAAACCGGGGTTCTGACTTTTCGGGGGATGCATCCGCCGTAGCCTTCAGGTTTATTGGGGCCTAACCAGTTAAATCCTTGCACGACAGACAAGAATCTTCTGATGGCATGTGCCTGGTTGGTTCCGGCTTGTAAGCGCAGCGGCCTTGTCCGGGTTGGGAAGACACAGTTCCGGCGCCTACAGGATCCCCAGTTCCTTCAGTTTGGCCTCGGGCGCCACGCCATTTTCCCAGCCGCGGGCCGCATAGTACTCGGCCAGCATCTTGTCGAGTTCACACACATGCCCTAAGGAGCCCGGCATGGTCGAAGGTTCCGTCAAGAAACGGGCCGGCAGCGAGTCGTCCTTACTGTCGAAGCCGTTCAGGTTGTTGTAGTAGCGCTCCAGGTTGTAGATGCGCTCGCCGGCCTGCAACACGTCATCGGCGGTGAAGGGGATGCCGGTGAACGTCGCGTACTGCGCGGCGTACTCGCCGGCCCCTTCGGCAAACGCCGAGAACTTGCACAGGTCAAGGCTATCCGAAAAGGCGTGCAGGTCCTGGAGCAGTTTCAGCAAATCGCCCTTGCCTTTCCAGGCGAGGGGGTCAGTCTTGAACGAGATCAGGCCCAGTTCGCTGGCCGGGCTGTAGCCGCGCAGGTGGCAGGCGCCGCGGTTACTGGTAGCGTAGCCCAGGCCCATACCTTGCAGGCCGCGCGGGTCGTAGGCCGGGATGCCCTGGCCTTTGACACTCATGGCCAGTTCGGGATGGCCTAGTTTGACGGCCGCCCCATAGGCGCCTTCAGCCAGGGTGTCACCGATGCCAGCGCGGGCGCCGATCTTGCGCATCAAGGCAACCATGCCATGCCGGTCACCCCAGGCCAGCCCGTCGCCATCGGCGTAGCCGCGCTGGCTGTACTCCATGTACATCGCCAGCACGTCGCCGATCTCGATGGCGTCGTAACCCAGGTCGTTGGCCAGGTCGATCATATAGGCCACTGCTCCGACATCATCGTTCCCGGCCATCGCGCCCAACGACCAGGCCGGCTCGTACTCCACGCTCTCCATGTGAACCTTGAAGTCACCTTCTTTAACTTCGACCTCTTTCTTGCACGCCACCGGGCAGGCGTGGCAGGTCGGATCGTTCACCAGGATGTGCTCCTTGACGTATTCACCACTCATCAGTTCGCCCTGCTCGCCGAAACTGGTCACCTGACCGTTCCTGGTCGGCAGCGCGCCCATGTTGCTGGTGATGTTCATCAGCACGTTGGTGCCGTAAACCGACAGGCCACCCTTGCGCGGTGATGTGACATTGGCCTCATCCATGATGGTGGCCAACGCGCGCTTGCGCGCGGCGTCGAAGCCGTCCTTGTCGACCGGCCGAGGGCGATTCGAGTGCTCGCCCCGGATCACGATCGCCTTGAGGCCCTTGCTGCCGCCCACGCAGCCCGTGCCGCCGCGGCCCGAGGCGCGATTATCCTCGTTGATCCAGCAGGCGAACCGGACGCCGTTCTCACCGGCCGGGCCGATGGCGATGACGCTGAGGTTCTTCTCGTCGCCGTAGCGGTCCTGCAGGATCTTGATCGTCTCGTGAACCCCTGTGCCCCACAGGTCGCTGGCATCGTGCAACGTGACCTGGCCATCCTCTACGTAGGCGTAGACCGGCTTCTCTGCCTTGCCCCGGAACACCAACCCATCCAGGCCGGCCCACTTGAGTCGCGCTGCGGACCACCCGCCGTGATGCGAATCGGTCACCGTGCCGGTGAGCGGTGATTTGGTCACGACCGCCATCCGGCCGCTCATGTTGGCGTCGGTCCCGGTCAGCGGGCCGTTCATGAAGCAGAGGATGTTGTCGGGGGACAAGGCATCCACCTGCGGGCCGTTGTCGAAAACGTACTTCACACCCAGGCCGCGGCCGCCGATGTACTTGCGCGCGTCCTCTTCTGCGATCGGCTTGTATTCAACCGCTTTCGCGGTCAGGTCGATCCAGGCCACCCGGTTTACGAAACCACCCAGTTTCATGTGCTACCTCCTTGTGCAGTCAGCTAACGTTGCGCCGTCCGACCGAATAAGCCTTGTCGGCAAAGGAACAAAAAAGCCGGGGGCCGCTATGTAGTGCAAACATAGCGCCCCCGGCCCACTTCACCGCCGTGGTGACCGGGTTAGTGCGCCGGTCCAGGCATGTGCATGTCTTCGACACCCGCTGCGCTGGTCCTACACTCACCTGCAGATCCTTCGTCAACCGCTGTGGGGCAGGTCTTGCACCCGTCGGGCTGAGCTTCGGGAGGAAGCCCGACCGGACGACTACCAGAGATTGCTCCTACCCGTAGACACAACCCGAAGATCCAAGACAGAGAAACCCTGCTCTGATCGGCCCGACAGAGCCAGTCCGAGCCAACTCAGGGCGCCAAGAGGACACCCGCCGCGTGCAAAGGAGTTCTTTCCACGCACAACCGCGCGCTTCGCAAACACCCACAGCATGACTATTATACACAGTTGCGGAGAGCCGCGCAAGTCAGGTTCCGGTCATGCGTGGCATACGAGGAATACTATGGCGAGTGCTGACCCGCGCCAAAGACCTGCTCGAACTGCGCGCTGACGATCGCATCGACGGCCGCGGCGAAGCGGTTGAAGCGGGCGACGTAATCGCGGCCGGCCTCCGTAAGCCGGGCGCCGCCCCCGCCCGAGCCGCCCACCTGACGCGTCACCAGCGCCACGCCCAGGCCGTTCTCCATCTCTTCCAGCCGATCCCACGCCAGGCGGTATTGCACGCCCATCCGCTTGGCCGCCCCGCTGATCGAGCCGGTCTCCTCGATTGCCTCCAGCAACCGGACGCGCCACCGGCTCAACACGACCTGTTCATCCCGTTCGAGCCACAGGTTGGCGTGTGGAGACAGCCGAGCAAGCATATCTTTACACCCTCCTGCTGGAAGCGGTGAAGCCGCTGTCTGGCATTGACAACGGCTTCACCCGGTGAGACAGGCGTTCGGCGCCTCCCCCCGAGGAACGCCTTCGCCAATAATAGGAGGACACACCCGCCCTTCTTTCTTACACCACCGGGCACGAGTTTTGTGAATTTCGGCGAGAATCCGGGCATTGTTCTCCAGCAGCGCCGGGTTGGCGCGCAGGCTGGCCGCGCCGGTCAACTCGCTGATGCGCGCCAGCAGGAACGGCGTCAGCGCCTGGCCCCGCTCCCCGACCTCGGCCAGCGCCTGCGCGATAGCATCCTCTCTACTGTGCTTCGCCTTCTCGCTGCTCATTCCATTCTGGCGACTTCTCTCGCAGCATGGCCGACGCGGCGGCCACTGTCGGGGGGCTCAGCGGTTGATGGGGCAACAGGAGGATGGAGTATCCACCTTTGATCAGAGTATCTAGCTGTTTCCTTGCGATCTCGTCCACGATATCCCAGATGTCAGCGTCCGCCCAGATTCTGCTATCGGGCGCGATCATATAAATGTAGGCCGACTTCCTGCCGCGAGGCTGCACCTCTAGCACGAAATCGGGAAAGCGAGCCCGCACTTCGCGAGCCATCTCATCAGTGAGTTCCTGCAACTTTCGGTTCATGGCACCTCCCTCTGCACGGCGGAGACAAACAGCCGGGTCTTGTGCAAGGCACGCGCTGCAACCGTTTGGCTGATGGCAGCCACATCGTAATCAGCCGTCAATCGCCTCTGAGCAACCTCCGAGAACAAGGCGGCCAAGTCAGACGAGTACAACTTGCGCCGGGCAATGAGCACCCCGGAGAACTGCGCCTGTACAAAGTCGTGCTCCCACCCTCTCCTGACGTTA
>MNXL01000304.1 GCA_001871755.1 Anaerolineae bacterium CG2_30_64_16 | reverse complement strand
TTTCTGATCGCTGATTCGCTGATGGCAGGTGCATAGTATGGATGACGGGAAGGGGCGGTTGCGCAAGGTGCGGCTGGACGAGCTGTTGGTGGCCCGCGGCCTGGCCGAGAACCGCCCGCAGGCCCAGCGACTGATCATGGCCGGGCAGGCGCTGCTGGATGAGCAGGTGGCCGACAAGCCGGGGCGCCAGGTGTCCGAGGACGCCGCCATCCGGGTCAAGCGCGGGTTGCCCTACGTCAGCCGGGGTGGGCTCAAGTTGGCGGCCGCGCTGGCCGCGTTCGGCGTTGACCCGGCGGGGTGGGTCTGCGCGGATATCGGCGCGTCCACGGGTGGCTTCACCGACTGTCTTTTGCAGCGCGGCGCGGTCCGGGTCTATGCGGTGGACGTGGGCTACGGGCAGTTGGCCTGGTCGTTGCGCCAGGATCCACGCGTTGTGGCGTTGGAGCGCGTCAACATCCGGCATCTGACCAGTCTGCCCGAATCGGTGGCGTTGGCGACCATCGACGTGTCGTTCATCGGGCTGGGGTTGGTGCTCCCCAGGGTGGCCGAGCTGCTGGCGCCAGAGGGGCAGGTCATCGCGTTGATCAAGCCCCAGTTTGAGGTGGGCAAGGGGCAGGTGGGCAAAGGCGGGGTGGTGCGCGACCCCGCGCTACACCGGGCCGTGATCGAGCGGGTGCTTCGCGAGGCTGCCGGGATGGGGCTGGCCCCCGCGGGCGTGATCCGCTCCCCCATCACCGGACCGGCGGGTAACGTGGAATTCCTGGCCTGGCTGCGCCTGGGCGCGGTGACGCCGCCGGCCGACGTGGTGGCACAATGGGCCGCCGGTGTGATGCTGAGTGAGGGCCTAGACCCGTGAGATTCTTGCTTTCTGTGCAAGGATTTGTCTATCGACTTTCACCGCTTTGGTTCCGGCTTGTAAGCGCAGCGGCCTTGTCCGGGTTAGGAGAGCTGAACGATGCGAAATTGGTCGGTCGTCCGACGCAACAGGTTTCTGTTGATCACCACGCTGGTCCTGATTGTCCTGGCGGTGTTGTGGATCGCGCGCGACGCGTTGTTCCCCTACCTTTTTGCCCTGGTCCTGGCATATCTGATGTTGCCCGGCGTGAACTGGCTGGATCAGAAGCTACGCCAGGTCTTCAAACGCCTTCGGTTCACAGCAGCACGGCCCATTGCGATCCTCCTGGTGTATCTGCTGACCGTCGGCCTGCTCATTTCGTTCTTTTCCCTGGTCGTGCCAGTGATCAGCCAGCAGTTCAACGTGCTGTGGGGCAACCGCCAGCAGTTGATCATCGGCGCGCGCGAGCTGATCGACAGCACCCTGGTCTGGTATCGGGGGAACGTGCCGCAGGATGTTCAGATGCAGGTGGATGATCTGCTCCGCCAGGCCGCCGGAACGGTCGGCCGCGCGCTGCAAACCGGCGTCACGCGCACGCTGAGCGTTGTCACCGGCACGCTGAGTTTCGTGCTGGGGATGGTGGTCGTGCCGTTCTGGCTCTTCTACGTGTTGTACGACCAGGCGAAGATGATGCGCGGGGTGCTCAAGATGTTGCCATCCCGCCACCGGGTGGATTTTTTCAACGTGCTGCGCATCATCGATGACGTGTTGGGCGCATATCTGCGTGGACAACTCTTGCTCTGCCTCTTCATCGGGCTCATGGCCACGGCCGGCATGACGCTGCTTGGGGTGCAGTTTGCGGCTGTGTTGGGCCTGATTGCGGGGGCCTTCGAAATCCTACCCTTCATCGGCCCGATCATCGGATTGATCCCGGCGGTGATCGTCGCGGCGATCCAGTCGCCGTTGCTGGGCGTGTGGACGCTGCTACTCTTCCTGGGCATTCAGCAGGTGGAGAATCTTTTTCTGGCGCCGCGCATCTCGGGCAAGGCGGTGCAGTTGCACCCGGCACTGATCATGGTCGTGCTGGTGCTGGGCAACGAGGTGGCCGGGTTGGTGGGCATGTTGTTGGCGGTGCCCCTCACCGCGATCCTGCGCGACCTGTTCAAATACCTCTATCTGCGTTTCCAGGATCAGCCGGTAGGGCCAAAGGAAGCGATGGCGCGCCTGGGCCGCACGCCGCTGCAAATAGGGATGTGACCGGGATGCAGAGGAAGGTCGGTCAGTCGGTTTTGGTGGTGGGGCGCAGGCCCATGTAGACCGGGCCGCTGGCCAATGTCCGCAAGATCGCGCCTGGTTCTACCCACGGGATCTGGCCATGCAGCTCTGTGGGCGTTAGTGGCAGGTTGCCGTTGAGCAGCAGGATGCGGAAAATGTTCGTGACCAGAGAATTGCTCCTGCCGATGAAATCCGGCTTCTCCGAGCACTCGGCGCGCAGACACTGGATCAGGGCGTCGGCGCGCACGACCTCGGCCGTATCAGGGTCAACCCAGTCGACGGCTTCGGTGTTCCGGTGGTCAGGGAAGCGGGTCTGACAGTCCTGACATAGTTGGCTGCGCACAGCCACCCGGACATCTTTCCCCTGTGCGGTCCACCAATCATAATCGATGTGAAACTTCGTGTCGAGGGATGGTCGTTTCCAGACAGTCATGGCCTACTTTCCTGGTGTATATAATGACGTATACTGCTCGGAAATCAAATATTCAATTCTCAGTCCTTAGCCGGTATTGGTCATCGCCGATGCTCTGGAAGCGTGGGTCGGTGGCCAGCACCTCGAAGATCGGGCCGGGCGGGCAGCGCCGCAGCACATTCACGGTGCTGTAGATCGTTTTGGCGTGGACGCTGCCGCTCTGGCTGAGGCCGGCCAGGTCTGTAAAGATCTGGTAAACCAGGTCGCGCAGCGGCATGTTGGCGTAGATTGAGCTGGTCCTCAGCGCGGCGATGTCGTCCGCCCGGTCGTCACCGATGATGATGTGCTCGTCATATTCACAGGCGACCTCTTGCTTGCGCAACTGGATGTCCAGCCGTTCGTGATCCAGGACCTGTGCCCAGCGCGTCCACTCGCGGCGCATGCGTTTGGGGCGGAAGTCGATCGCGATCTCGCCAGAGTCGGTCTTGCGTTCCAGGGTGATGAACGCGCCGGCCGGCAGCTTGTGCTGGTCGAACCAGGCGCGTAGACCGGCGATGTAACGGCCCCGATGGACCACCCAGGCCCGGAAACGCTGCCCCCACCGCCCATCGATCAGGGTAACCATGGTGCGCTCACCGTGTCCCGCGGGGAAGAAAGCCCGGCTGCGGTTGTTGAGCGGCAAGGTACCCGAAGCTGCGTGAGGATAGGTCAGCAGTAGTGTCGTGGACGGGATCGTCGAGCGGCTCGGGGCGGGACCCGCCGCATCTGAGACGGACCACTCGTCGTCCAGCTCCCATTCGAGCTGAAGCAGATCTACCGGCAAGGCATCCCGATTGTACGGGATCGGTTGGTAGCGCAGCGCCTCGGGTGTTTCCAGCGCCTCGGCCGGCTCCAGACGGCGCAGGTACCACTTGCGGGTTTCGCCCGGACCGATCTGATCAAACCGACCATCGGCGACGAGGGCGCTTTGGAGGGAAAACGCCTGGATCTCAGGCCTGATTTCCGAAGGCAGGTCAAGTTCCTTGAGCAGGCGCGCTGTGGTCATGGGCGCGCTGCTCACGTCGATCAACGCCTCGGCGATGTTGAGATGCCCGAGATGGATCTCAGCGAGCAGATCGCGCAGCAACCAGTGGTTCTCGAAGGTGGCGAACTCCTGATGCCCTGAGAGTGCTTGTGTGAGTATTGCCGGCAACTGGCTGGAAACTGTATCCAGCAACTTCTCCGGCGTCGCCAGGTCACCCGCCATCAGCAGGTCCGCCGCGTCGACGTTTAGCTTGTGGGGTGCGGCAAGCCCGGCGGCAAAACTACGTTGCCGACGGTCAGGGCCGAAGTCAACTGTGATGACCGCGAAGTCACCGTACTCCGGGTTTTCGCCGGGTCGGACGTTGATCACTTCGCCCAGGCGGAAGTCCAACCCCGGAAAGATCACCTTCTCACCGATCTCATAGCGGTTTTTGGGTTGATAGAGCGTGCCTTGTTCGAGCCCGGCGCGCAGCTCGGTCTCTTCATGACGACAGCGCTCCGTCACCAATGCCAGGGCCAGGGCGCGGGTGCTCAGCGGTTGTTCGGCGTCCAGCATCAGCGTGTGCAGGAAATCGACGTCGGCCTGGGTCAAGGTAAAGTCTTGCCAGTATTCGGCGGTTTGCGTCTTTCGTTGGATCACGCGGAAAATCTCCTCATTCCGACGGCAGTTGTGTTGAATCGACCTGCCAGTATAGCAGCAATTGGCCGAGTCGCCAAATACCTTTGCCTGTCTATCACAGGACGTCCTCCAGTCCCTCTTCGGCGACTTCGTCCTCGGTATTTTCTTCATCGGGCCAACCATCCCCCGTGTCCTCCTGGACCAGCGCCAGGGCGTCGTCGGCCCATTCATCAGGCACCTGCACTTCGACCAATCCCAAGCCATCGACGGTCAGCCCGAAGATCTGCCCCAGCGATTCGTACTTGAGGAACACGGGGATGCCGGCGCTCTCCAGCTTGCCCTTGACGACCTGGGCGGGAAGCATGCCCTGCGATCTGTAGACGGTGACGAGTTTGGGTCCGGTCATGGTTGCGCTCCGGGAATGTTCCTGCGGCGAGTCAGATAGATACGGGCGGTAGTGTAGCACAGATTGGGCCAGGCGTCACGTTCGGGGCAAACGCTGTCCCTGAGCAGGGCGGGAATTTGTCAAGTCGCGCGTTGCGTGCGAAAATGACCCGGCAAAGTCAGGAGGCTGCTATGCCCTACGCACAAGTCAACGGGATCCGCATGCGGTACGAGGTGTGGGGTATCGGGGAGACGGCGCTGGTGATGTTGCACGGCCTGGGTTCTTCAGCGGACGACTGGATACTGGATGGGAGAAGATCGTGTGATGTTGGAGATGAACGACAGCCCGCAACCGGCCGATCTGGTGGTGATCTCCGCTGAGTTGGCGATCCCGCCGGCCGAGCTACATTTCCGTTTCAGCCGCAGCGGCGGCCCGGGCGGCCAACACGTCAACCGCAGCGAGACGCGCGTGGAGCTGCTCTTCGACGTGGCCGGCTCACCGAGCCTGAACGAGGCGCAGCGCGGCCGTCTTCTGAGACGGTTGGCGGGCTACATCGACGGCGAGGGTGTATTGCACATCGTCTCATCGGTCACGCGCAGCCAGGCCGGCAATCGCGCAGATGCCGTGGCGCGGTTTCAGGCGCTCGTGGCGGCCGCGCTGCGCCAACGCAAGCGCCGGGTGGCCACGCGACCCACCGGGGCATCGCGCGAGCGCCGGCTGGCAGGCAAACGCCAGCGTGGCCAGGTCAAGCGGACGCGACGCGGGGTGGGGCGGGGCGACTACGAGTGAGCGACAACGGAATCTGAACCTGCCTGGGTTGCCGTGTTATCTGATCTCGCGGGCCCGTCGTTATGCCGCGTTGGGATCGGCTTGCATGAGGCCGAAAATGTTGTCCTCGGTGTCCTGGCAGTAGGCCAGATAGCCCACTCCAGTGACCGGCATCTCGGGCGCCAGCACCTGGCCGCCGTGGGCCACGACCTTCTCCACCATATCGTCCAGGGACGCGCGATCAGAGCAAGCCGGCGGCCTTGATCGCGGCTTCCAGCGCGGGTTTGGGCAGCGCGCCGACCTGATTGCCTACCAGCTTGCCGTCCTTATGGATGGCCGCCAGCCTCAGCGTGGCGCACCGGTGATGTAGTGCTCCAGGTCCCGGATGACGACTTCTTGATGTGAGATGATAGCCTTGAGAACGTCGCCGATGCTGACGATGCCGACCAGCGCGCCATCCTCCAACACCGGCAGATGCCGGATGCGCTTTTCCGTCATCAGCGTCATGCATGCCTCGATGGCTTGCTCGGGGCGGACGTAGTACACCGGGTGGCTCATCAGCTCCCCCACGGCGGTCTCGCGCGAGGATTTTCCCAGCAGGACCACCTTGCGGGCGTAGTCCCGTTCCGAGAAGACTCCTACGAGCCGGCCTGCTTCGACTACCGGCAGCGCGCCCACGTTCTTGTCGGCCATCCATTGCAGCGCTTCATACACCGATGCCTCGGGCGCGATGGTCCAGACGTTGCCGGACTTGGTCCCCAGCAGTTGTCTGACGGTGAACATCATCTGCCTCCTTCTGGTTTGTCTAGGGGTGTGTGTTGTGTCTGGGGTGTTCCTGGTTTGTACCCAGTATGTGCAGTTATTTTACTGTAATTGCGTTGTATTGTCAACATGGCGCGTGCCGGGATTCGGCACATCGGACCCATACGGGGCGATCAGACAGGTGGCCAGGGGTAGGCGCGGCGGTCTTCAGGTGGGGTGGGGAAGCGGCCCGCGGTCAGCAGGCTGGCTAACCGGTCGCGTAGGGCGGCAAGCTCTGCAGGGGAGATGAGAGGGGCGAGCGCCTGGGTGGTAGGGCTATCGGCCGCGGCCAGGTCAGCGGCCAGCCGGCGCAGGTCGGCGGCCAGGTCGGTCGGGATCAGCTCGCCGGCGAATTGCCAGATGACGGTGCGGAGTTTCGGCTCGACGTGGAAGCAGAGCCCGTGGTCGATGGCGACGATGCGGCCCGCGTCGACGCGCAGGCAATGGCCGCCTTTGCGGTCGGCGTTGTTGACGATGATGTCGAACAGCGCCAGCGCTTGCAGGGCGTGGCGAAAGGCCGGGTTCTCGTGGAAGGTGAAGAAGTGGGCGTCCTGGTCCGCGTCTACGAAGAGCTGAACTGAGCCGGTTCCGTGTGGGCCCTCCCGCAACACGGTCGGCGGGATGAAGTCCCACCCCAGCGCCCGGCTGACTTCGTAGGCCGCGACTTCCCGGCGGGCGAGCGTGCTGCGCCGGAAGTCCCACAGCGGCCGCTCACCGCGCATCGGTTTGTACACGATCGGCGCGCGCTCGTCGCCGCGGGTGATCTGTCCGAGGAAAGTGTAGTTGGAGCTCCAGGGAAGCAGCCCGACCAGGGTCAGATCGCCTTCCCGCAACAGCGTGAGGGCGGCTTGCGCGGCACTCAGTAAGCGATGTTCAGAAACGACTCCGTACATTCGAGCCGATCCTTCGAGGAAGCTCGCCGCGAGACAGCGAAGATATTCTTGAACGCGACCTCATTGCAGGTAGCTGCCACCTCGTTTGCCGCGCGCCTGGGCCGACAGACAGAAGTGGCCGAAGTCATCCATCGGCTCGCCGCAGTTGGGACAGCAGGGCCGTCCGGCGACCACGATCGTCTCGGCTTGTTGACCCAGCAGCAGCGCCTGGCCGCGCGTGGTGTAGAGGTACAACTCGGGCGGCTCCTCGGCTTCTGCTGCCAGCAGATCCACCTCTTGCATCTGCTCCGTATCCGCGTCCACCAGGATGAGCACCACCAGATCGTGGATGCGGTCGTAGCCCAGCCCGATGCTGCCGACGCGGAACCGGGGCTGCAACGGCTCATTCAGGTCTGCGTTTGGCCTGGCTGCCACCAGCGGCTCGCCCAATTCGGGGAACTCGGCGTGCACTTCGGCCAGCAACCGCGGAATGGTTCGACTCAGGCCGAGCGCCTGGTCCTTTTGGATGACCCACGACACGACTTGCCCGCCGAAATGGGCTTGCAGGACGAACACGCGCTGGCCCGAATCGCCAACCGCGCCCGCCAGGATCCGCGTGACGGGGTGAACTTCGTCGTCTTCGTAATATGCCATGATGCCTATACCCTCACGCTGCGCCCATCTCGGCCGGAAGGTGGGCGTAATCGTTGCACCGGAGCAGCCTGGGACCGGTGGCCGTGAAGATCAGCTCGGTGATCGAGGCCGGGTGGATGATGAGTCGGTGGAACAGGTCCAGGTGCAGGCCGATGTAGTGGGCCAGCGCGACCTTGATGGGGTCGCTGTGCGAGACGACCGCGATCGTTTGTCCCTCATGCGCCGCACGCAGCCCGTCGAGCGCCGCGATCATGCGCGCCTGCATCTCGGTCACGCTTTCGCCGCCGGGAAAGCGTGATCCGCTCGGATAGCGCTGGACCTGGCGCCATGCGTCGGTCTGGCGCAGGGCTTCGATGCTCTGCCCGGTCCATTCGCCGCAGTGGGTCTCCCCGATCTCTTCGACCGGGACCACGGGCAGGTGATGGGGCGCGGCCACGGCCTCAGCGGTCTCCACGGTGCGCTCCAGCGGGCTGCTGTAAACCGCGGCGATGGCGGTGCTCGCCAGTCGTTGGCCGAGCGCCGCAACCTGCGTCTGCCCCTGCGCGTCCAGGTGCACACCGGGGATCCAGCCGGCCATACGACGATCGGTTAAATAGGCGTTGTGCCCATGACGGATCAACAGCATCCGGGTTTCAGCTTCGCTCACGCTGACGTATCCTTTCAGAATCCGGTTACAAAAAACGCCCCGGGAAATCCTCTCCCGGGGCCACTCACGCATGGTAGCGGATACGGGATTCGAACCCGTGTCTCCGCCTTGAGAGGGCGATATCCTGGGCCTCTAGACGAATCCGCCACACCGTACTTTTGGCAATTATACGGATAGGGGGGTGATGTGTCAAATC